>JANYFV010000601.1 GCA_025359635.1 Undibacterium sp.
CCAACTGGTTATTCCAGATGGCGTCAGGTGATACAGTCCCGTGTTTTCTGACCACCAAAGTCGAGTCGAATTTGCATTTTGCAGTTGTCTGAGTATTGCCCGCGTTGTTGCGGCGAGCCAAACGGCGGAGCTAGGCGCCCCCCATTGATCGTTGACGACTCTAAGCTCATCCCTTTCTCTTGCCAGACGTAACATGGTCAAGAGAAAATTTTTACCAAACTTAGAATAAATCCAGCTGGTACGCAAAATAAGATGATCGCAGCCGCTGGCGCGAATTAATTGTTCGCCTTCAAGTTTGGTTTTTCCGTACACATTGATTGGGCTGGGCGCATCATTTTCTGTATATGCCAGGAGCGTTCCACTCGCATCACGTTTATTGCCATCGAAGACGTAATCAGTTGAGTAGTGGATCAGCGCTGCACCGAGATTTTTGGCTTCTTCTGCCATGATGCCGGGAGCGACCGCATTAATAGTGCGTGCCAATTCAGGCTCACGCTCAGCCTGGTCGACAAAGGTGTAGGCAGCTGGGTTGATGATCAGGTCCGGGCGAATTTCCTGGATAGTTGCCCGCATGAGATCGGGCTTGCTTAAGTCCATTTTCTCACGCGACGGGATAATGATTTCGCCTAAGCCTGTTAATGCGATACGTAGCGCATGACCTACTTGCCCGGTACTGCCGGTTAACAGAATTTTCACGCAAAAACCTCAGCATTGGCTAATAATTGCCCTTGTTGGTCTTTTGCTGACATGACCGGATTTCCCTGTAGTGGCCAATGTATAGCGATTGCAGGATCGTCCCATTGCAAACATCGTTCATGTTCAGGCGCCCAATAGTCGGTGGTTTTATACAAGAATTCGGCACTGTCGCTGAGAACTATAAAGCCATGTGCAAATCCCTCTGGTATCCACATTTGACGCTTATTTTCTGCCGAAAGCGAGGCGCCAGTCCATTGTCCAAACCGTGGTGAGCTGCGGCGAATATCAACGGCAACATCAAAGACTTTTCCGGCCACTACACGTACTAACTTACCCTGTGGTTGACGGATTTGATAGTGCAGGCCGCGCAATACGTTTTTTGCTGATAAAGAGTGATTGTCTTGCACAAAAGTAGTCTCAATCCCTGATAGTTCAGCAAATTTCTTTGCATTGAAACTTTCATAAAAAAAGCCTCGGTCATCGCCAAAAATACGCGGCTCTATCACTAGTACTTCGGGCAGGTTTGTTTTAATAACGTTCATAGCTTATTTCATCATGGTTTAGTAGGCTTTACTTTCAAGCAGTTGCAGCAAGTACCGACCGTATTCATTTTTCTTCAGTGGCTGCGCCAATTCTTCTAATTGAATATGGTTGATATAGCCGCGTCGGAAAGCAATTTCTTCCGGGCAGGCAACCTTTAGTCCCTGCCGCTTTTCTATTGTGGCGATAAATTGACTCGCCTCCAATAATGATTCATGGGTGCCGGTATCTAGCCATGCCATGCCACGTCCCATCAATTCTACTTTTAGTTGTCCTTGTCTTAAATACACATTATTGACGTCGGTAATTTCTAATTCACCACGATGCGATGGTTTAATCGCGGCGGCGATATCAAGTACTTGCTGATCATAAAAATACAGGCCTGTTACTGCGTAGTTTGATTTTGCTTGTACCGGCTTTTCTTCAATACTGATTGCCTGTTTGTGATTGTCAAATTCCACCACGCCGTAACGCTCCGGGTCGTGCACATGGTAGGCAAATACGGTAGCGCCAGTGGTATTGGCATTTGCCGCGTTTAACTGCGATTCAAAATCATGACCGTAGTAGATGTTGTCACCCAGTATTAATGCCGATGGGGAGTTGCCAACGAACTCACGACCAATGATAAAAGCCTGTGCCAAACCGTCTGGACTAGCTTGTACTTCGTATTGTAAATTGATGCCCCACTGCGATCCATCACCGAGTAACTCTTGAAAGCGCGGAGTATCTTGCGGTGTTGAGATAATCAAAATATCTCTCATGCCAGCGAGCATCAGCGTGGTGAGAGGATAATAAATCATTGGTTTGTCATACACTGGCAAAAGCTGCTTGGAAACAGATTTGGTGACTGGATATAGTCGCGTACCTGAACCACCGGCTAATATAATTCCTTTGCGTGAGATAGATGTCATGCTGGTTCCTGTGTTTTTGTTTCTTGCGCACTTTGGTATTGCAAATCGACCCATTTCAGGTAATCACCTGATTGCACTTGCTTGGTCCATGCATCGTTAGCCAAATACCATTCGACCGTTTTACGCAAACCGGTCTCAAAAGTTTCCTTTGGCTTCCAGTCCAATTCCTTTTCAATTTTGCGTGCGTCTATTGCGTAACGGCGGTCGTGCCCTGGCCGGTCGGTAATGTGCTTGATTTGATCGCGATAGCTGCCGGTTGTTTTAGGTTGGAGTTGATCCAGCAAGTCGCAAAGCGCATGGACGACACTCATATTGGTTTTTTCGTTCCAACCGCCGATGTTATAGGTTTCTCCAATTTTTCCGCTTTCTAGTACCCGTCGGATTGCGGCACAGTGATCCGTCACATACAGCCAGTCACGTACTTGCCTGCCATCACCATATACCGGTAAATCTTTGCCTGCACGGGCATTAGCGATGATTAAAGGAATGAGTTTTTCAGGAAAATGATAAGGCCCATAATTGTTTGAACAATTGGTGGTCAATACTGGCAAACCATAGGTGTGGAAATACGCACGCACTAAATGATCTGATGCTGCCTTCGATGCAGAATAAGGGCTATTCGGCGCGTAGGCTGTGGTTTCGCTAAATGGAGGATTATCGTCGCCGAGGGTGCCATATACCTCATCTGTCGATACATGCAAAAAGCGGAAATTTTCTTTATCCTGACCGGATAAGGCTTGCCAATAGGCGCGACTTGCTTCAAGCAGGCTAAATGTGCCGTTAATATTGGTAGAAATGAAATCGGCAGGTCCATGGATAGAACGGTCTACATGGCTTTCTGCAGCAAAGTGCACAATCGCACGCGGTTGGTATTTGACCAGTAAATCCGCGATTTTTTGGCTGTCGTTGATATCACCGTGTACGAAAGTATGGCGAGGATCATTTTGTAGACTGGCAAGATTATTCAAATTTCCAGCGTAAGTCAGTTTGTCTAAATTGATGACGGGTTCCTGGCTTTGCGCAAACCAGTTTAAAACAAAATTTGCACCTATAAAGCCGGCACCACCAGTGACTAAAATCATGTTGACATCCCTTCTCTAGTAACTCAGGCTTAAAAGGCGTAATTTTACGCGAGAAGGCGTCGGGATCGTAGTCGAAGGCATTGATTAATATTTGAAAAACAAGAGTTACATGAAAAATTGGGTGGTAAAGATTGAACTTTTTTGAAAAAGTTCACTAATACCTCTTGAAATGACATGGGTACGCCCCATTTCTACCGTTAATGTGTAATTAATTTTGGAGATTGTTGATGCAAGAGCAAGAAAAGTCTGTGGAAAATACCAATCTAGTTGAGGAAGTTGTGGGCGAACCGGAGCCACAAATTGTACTGCCTGAAGTTTCGGCTGACACCTTGGCGCAGTTGGAAGCTAAAGTCCTGGAGCTACAAGATGCCTTCATGCGCGCTAAGGCCGAGGGTGAGAATATTCGTCGCCGAGCTCAGGAAGATATCACAAAGGCACATAAATTTGCCGTTGAGAGTTTTGCTGAAGCCATGGTTCCAGTCAAAGATAGTCTGGAAATGGCTTTGAAAATTGAGGCGCCAACACTTGAGTCGATTAAAGAAGGCGTCGAAATGACATTGAAGCAACTCAATGCAGCTTTTGAAAAAAATCGCCTGCTGGAAATTAATCCTCCACAAGGTGAGAAGCTTGACCCGATGAAGCATCAGGCAATCTCAATGGTGCCAGCGGAACAAGATGCGAATACCATCGTCACAGTATTGCAAAAAGGCTACACCATCGCGGATCGTCTATTGCGCCCTGCTCTGGTGACCGTAGCTCAGGCAAAATAAGCGCAATTGGCAAAAAAACGGCAAAACAAGCAAAAAAGAGCTAAAAAATATGCTTAAAACAGCTTGAAAAAGGCTGTTTTTGCCTAACATCAGAAACAGACGGGTCGCATAGACTCAGCGAATTTTAAAACTAATAATTAAATCTAGAGGGAAATATCATGGGAAAAATGATCGGTATTGATTTGGGTACAACCAATTCTTGTGTCGCCATTATGGAAAATGGCCAGCCAAAAGTCATTGAGAACGCAGAAGGCGCACGTACTACGCCGTCTATTATTGCGTATCAGGAAGACGGCGAAATCTTGGTCGGTGCGTCCGCCAAACGCCAGGCAGTGACTAATCCTAAAAATACTTTGTACGCAGTTAAGCGTCTGATCGGTCGTAAGTTCGACGAAAAAGAAGTGCAAAAAGACATCGGTATGATGCCTTTCAGTATTTCCAAGGCAGACAACGGCGATGCATGGGTCAGCGTACGCGACAAGCGTTTGGCGCCACCGCAAATTTCTGCTGAAGTCTTGCGCAAGATGAAAAAAACTGCCGAAGATTACCTCGGTGAAGAAGTCACAGAAGCGGTCATTACCGTACCAGCTTACTTCAATGATGCACAACGTCAGGCAACAAAAGATGCCGGTCGTATTGCCGGTCTGGATGTCAAGCGCATCATCAACGAACCGACTGCAGCGGCTTTGGCTTTCGGTCTGGATAAAAGAGAAAAAGGCGATCGCAAGATTGCGGTTTACGATTTGGGCGGCGGTACTTTTGACGTCTCCATCATTGAAATCGCTGATGTCGATGGCGAAATGCAGTTTGAAGTCCTGTCGACCAATGGCGATACTTTCCTCGGCGGTGAAGATTTTGATCAGCGCATCATCGATTTCATCATCGACGAATTCAAAAAAATAAACGGTCTGGATTTATCAAAAGATCCTATCGCTTTGCAACGTATCAAGGCTTCTGCTGAACGCGCAAAAATTGAACTCTCCAGCGCACAGCAAACAGAGATCAATGAGCCGTACATCGCGATGGCCAATGGCGCACCGGTGCATTTGAATTTGAAAATCACGCGCGCCAAGTTGGAATCTTTGGTCGAAGAATTGATCAAGAAGACGATAGAGCCATGCCGAACAGCGATTAAAGACGCTGGCGTCAAAGTGACTGATATTGATGACATTATTCTAGTCGGCGGTATGACACGCATGCCTAAGGTACAGGAACTGGTCAAGGAATTCTTTGGCAAAGAGCCACGTAAAGACGTGAATCCGGATGAGGCGGTTGCTGTTGGTGCTGCGATCCAGGGTTCGGTTTTATCTGGCGACCGTAAAGATCTGTTGTTGCTGGACGTGACACCTTTGTCTTTGGGTATTGAGACTCTGGGCGGCGTGATGACCAAGATGATCCAGAAAAATACCACGGTTCCGACAAAGTTTAGTCAGGTGTTTTCTACTGCGGATGACAATCAGCCAGCGGTGACGATTAAGGTTTTTCAAGGTGAGCGCGAGATCGCTGCCGGTAATAAAGGCTTGGGCGAATTTAATCTGGAAGGTATTCCACCATCCGCACGCGGCACACCACAAATTGAAGTGACGTTCGACATCGATGCCAACGGTATCTTGCATGTGGGCGCCAAAGACAAGGCAACTGGTAAAGAAAACAAAATCACCATTAAGGCAAACTCTGGTTTGACTGAAGAAGAAATTCAAAAAATGGTGAAAGATGCAGAGTTGAATGCGGAAGAAGACAAGAAGGTGAAAGAATTAGCCGAGTCACGCAATCAAGGTGATGCACTGGTGCATTCGACTAAGAAGGCCTTGACTGAGCATGGCGATAAGTTGGACGCTGGCGAAAAAGAAAAGATTGAAGCTGCTATCAAGGATTTGGAAGATGTTTTGAAATCCGGAGATAAAGTTGAGATTGATACCAAGCTGGCGGCATTGTCGACTGCATCGCAGAAACTCGGTGAAAAAGTCTATGCTGACATGCAGGCACAGCAAGCTGCTGGTGGCGCAGCAGGTACGGCTGGCGCAGCGGAAGGACATGAGTCAAAACCAGCAGATGATGATGTCGTAGATGCTGATTTTAAAGAAGTAAAAGACAGCAAATAGTACCAAAGGCAAAAAACCAGCCGCAGAGGCGCAGAGAACGCAGAGAAAGGCAAAA
>JANYFV010000018.1 GCA_025359635.1 Undibacterium sp.
GTTTGCCTGTTTGGCGGATTTGAGTTTGGTGCAGGGGTTAATGCTGATCTGATTTTGCCGGAACGCCATTTGATAAAAACGCTTCAGCACGGTCATGCGGCGGTTGGCCGAGGTGGCTTTTGACTCGCTATGTTTTTGCGCCACGTATAAAAAAATATCGGCTTCCGTCACATCAAGCAGATGTTTGCGCTTTGAAACATGCAGCCACTCAGCAAACAGACGCATATCGCGCCGATAGGCTTCGAGTGAATTTTTCGCCAAGCCATCTTCCAGCCAGAGTGTGTCGCAAAATTGGTCAATCTGTGCCTGTACCTGCACGGGTAACTCTATCGCTGCGGTAGCTGGCTTCACTTTTACTTTGGGTTCCACAAGGATTCCTGGGTGTAGCCTTCGACATTCTCATGTGTCAGTAGCCAACGCTTAATAGCTACATAAAATCCAGTCTCGTCATCGTGATGGGCAAAGCCGCCGAGGCCGCCCGCCGCAGTCACGCGATGGCAGGGAATGATCAAGGGATACCAATTCGCGCCGCAGGCCTGCCCGACCGCGCGCGGCGCTGATTTGATGTGTTTGGCGATTTGCCCGTAAGTTCGTACTTCACCGCGTGGTATCGATGAGATGGCATTCCAGACCCGGTGCTGGAATTCACTACCGGTTTTTTTGAGCGGCAGATCAAAACGATAATCCGGCTGAATTAAATATTTTTCAATTTGACTGACCGCTTTCTCGGCCAGTTTATCGGTCGGCGCTTTCTCAGAAAATCGAAACGGCAGATACACCAGTTCATTGATGACGCCCGCCTCGGTACGAATGCCAACATTGCCAAAGGGGGCGCTGACTATCGCTGAAAACAGTTCAGTTTCATTTTCCAACATAGGTTCTCCAAAGAAAAAAGGCGCATCCGAGGATGCGCCTTTTAAAACATCTTTCGCGTTTTTGGCTGTTTAGTCAATATTTTCATTAAACTCAGCTTGTATTAAAACGCGCATCTCCCCAGTGTATTCGGTATTCATACCGTTTATTATCGCACTACCGCCTTCAAACTTTCTCGCTATTTAAGCTACAGCAAATTTCAATCTGGCGAGAATATAGCATGCTAATTTGGTGCGACCAAATGTTAAACACTGCAAATATGCGCTTGTTGCAAATATGTCGAAAACGCGTTTTTTCTGCAAAAATGTGCTACTCGTTTTTACTTATTTGTCTACTTACTTATTTTTCGCTAATTTACCTCTACATTTTGACGATATCACTTGTAGACCAGTTGCGGTAGCCATGTAGAAATAATTGGTACATAGGTAATCAACAACAAGAAACCTATCATCGTCAGCAGCCATGGGGCGACTGCAATCGTGAGCTCGGTAATGCCCATTTTGGCAATGCCAGATGCCACATACAGGTTCAGCCCCACTGGTGGATGACACATACCAACTTCCATATTAACCACCATAATGATGCCGAAATGCACCGGATCTATGCCTAATTTCATTGCCACCGGGAACAAGATCGGCGCCATGATCAGGACGATAGACGATGGCTCCATCACATTACCCGCTAGCAACAACAGTACATTCACCACCAGCAAGAAGCTGATCATGCCAAAACCCTTGTCCATGATCCAGCCAGCCATCGCTTGAGGAATATTTTCACTGGTCATCAAAAAAGAAAATAACACGGCGTTGGTGATGATGTACAAAAGCATCGCGGACATCGCCGCAGAATCAAGCAAGACCTTAGGTACCTTTGATAACGTCATGTCTTTATACACAAACACCGCAACCACAAAGGCATATACAGCAGAGACCGCCGCCGCTTCAGTTGGCGTAAACATGCCGGAATAAATACCGCCCATGACGATCACGATCAACAGTAAACCCCATGCGCTTTTACGGAAAGCCACCAAGCGCTCGGCCCAACTTGCTTTTGGCATACGCGGATAATTATGTTTGCGCGCCAGATACCAGGTGGTCGCGCCGAGGCAAAAGGCCAATAGCAAACCAGGGATCACACCTGCCATAAACAACTGCCCGACCGAGGTGTTGGTCGATACCGAAAACATCACCATGACGATTGATGGCGGGATCAAAATACCCAAAGCGCCAGAAGTCGTAATAACACCAGCGCCGAAGCCTTTTGGGTAGCCTTGCCTGACCATCGCCGGCATGATGATGGAGCCGATTGCCACTACCGTCGCTGGCGAGGAACCTGACACTGCGGCGAATAATGCACATGCCATCACGCCAGACAAAGCCAGACCGCCATGCCAGTGTCCGACCATAGACGTGGCAAAATTAATCATTCGCCTTGCCACCCCGCCATGGGTGAGAAAGTTACCCGCCAAGATGAAGAACGGGATCGCCATAATCTCGAATTTTTCTATACCGGTGAAGAGCTTTAAAGCGACCGACTCGATAGGCACCGTAGTCATAGTAAACAAAAAAGTTAATACGGTCAGGCCTAGAGAAATCGAGATCGGCATGCCAGTCAGCATTAAGGCCAGCAGCAAGACAAAAATAATCGCGGCGTTCATGCTTTCACCTCTTCTTCCAGGCCTTCAACATGCGCATGATCGTGTTTAGGGAGTTGCCCGGTTTTTATAAATGCCCACGTCACTTGCAGGAAGCGGAAGCACATCAGATAGGAACCCAGCGGTATCGCTAGATAAACCCACCACATCGGAATCTCCATATCCGCCGAGGTCTGATCAGTATGTCCGATTTCCCAGACAAAACTGGCGCCCAAGGTGCCGACAATTCCAGTGAATGCCGCACCGGCAAGCAAACCAAAAATGATGAATTGCGTGCGACGCGCTGGCTTAAGTTGATTGATGAGTACGTCAACACCAACGTGGATGCCAGTGCGCACGCCATAAGCCGCGCCGAATTTGGCCATCCAGACGAACATATAAATCGTCAGCTCTTGCGCCCAACTGGTATTAATCTTAATCAAAAAATCCTGCACGCCGGGGATAGCAAAGCCCGATAGGTAGCGATGCAAGACCGCAACAAAAATGATAATGGTCGCAGCCCCCATCAAGGTGGCAATCAACCACTCTTCCAAATGATCAAGAAATTTCATGTTGACTCCAAACAAATTTTTGTCATTCCCGCGCAGACGGGAATCCAGAAGTCAGTTTCAAGCGAAGTGCGCCAATATTGGTGCTTCGCACATTAAACGAGCTAGATTCCCGCCTACGCGGGAATGACGATTATGGACATTCTGAATTTGTAACTAATCCGCTTATTATTTATATCCGAGTTTTGCAGCTTCTTTATTCACACTGGCAATAAGTTCTTTTCCAATGCGGCCTTCCATTTCTTTTTGCACTGGCAGCAATGCCTTGCGCCATTCGGCACGTTCTTTATCGGTCGGAACATACACCGTAGTTTTGCCGGATTTGATCACCGCTTCCATGGCTTTGTCGTTCTCTTGCTGCGCGATGGCATTTGCATATTTGGTTGCCGACTTCATTGCGCCTTCGAGTTCAGTACGAATATCTGCCGGTAAGCCATCCCAGAATTTTTTATTTACAATCACCGCATAACCGAGGTAACCATGGTTGGTCACCGTCACGTGTTTTTGCACTTCATGCATTTTTTGCGTGTACAGATTCGATGGCGGATTTTCAGTGCCATCAACCACCCCGGTTTGCAGCGCTTGATAAACTTCAGAGAAAGCCAGCACTTGTGGATTGGCACCTAAGGCACGCATTTGCGCATCCAGGACTTTAGACGACTGAATACGAAATTTCTGCCCCTTCATGTCGGCTGGCAGATGGATAGCTTTATTTGCCGACATGACTTTAAAACCGTTATCCCAAAAACCTAAGCCAACGATTCCTTTAGATTCAAGTTTCGTCAATAAACCTTTTCCAATAGGCCCCTCTGTTACAACAGAAAGGACATCCTTGCCGGGAAAAATGTAGGGCAAATCGAAAACTTCAAATTCCTTCACCCCTAATGGACCAAATTTTGCCAAAGAAGGTGCCAGCATTTGTACTGCGCCTAGTTGCAATGCTTCCAACTCCTCTTTGTCTTTATACAGAGTACTGTTCGGATACAGCTCAATCTTAACCCGCCCTTTGGTGGCTTTTTCGGCGAGTTCTTTAAAGCGCTCGGCGGCTTTTCCTTTAGGCGTATCGATAGAGACTACGTGGCTAAATTTGATGACGATAGGTGCTTGGGCAAATGCGGCGCTGCTGACAACAGCCGCAGCGACTAAGGAAAACAGCAGGGACTTGATTTTCATGTCTATCTCCATTTATTAGAATATAAGCAGAGTATTGCCATTGTTGAAAACC
>JANYFV010000033.1 GCA_025359635.1 Undibacterium sp.
GCCATTATTGAAAACCTATGCAATTGTGGAAAACCACAATCATGAATAAATCTGCAATGTGCGTGGCTCTACAGTAAACTAAACTCACCATGTCCAAATCACCATTATCCCAACGCTGGTCTAGCCAAAAATGGCGCTTGCTGATCCCTATTTTATTAGTGTTATTGTTTTTGATCACATTGATCTGGCTACCTTGGCAAGCACAAAGAATGGAAACCAATGAGCGTCAGGAGCAATTGATTGCCGACACTTTGTGGGTGGAGCAGGCAATTCACTTCCAGTTTGACCGGAACGAAGAAATTTTGCGGCAGATGGGCAAAGAGATCATTCTAGAGCAACTATCTACTGAGAAAGCGGCGGAGCGCTTTCGTCAGCTTTTAAAGAGCAATCATGAAATCCATCGCATCGACTGGTTCGACGCGAATAATATGCTTGTTAGTTCTACCTCAGATTCGTTAAAGACAGTACAACATCAACCCTTTGCATCAAGCGCAAATCATGCAACCATCTGTTTGCCTCCACAGATAGAAGTGAACACTAAAAATAGTTATCTGCTCAGTTGCCAAATTCCTCTCAGAAAAAATAATAGCTTCCATGGCAGCATTGTCATCAGTTACCGTCTGCAAAATATATTGGAAGAAATGGCGCCCTGGTGGTTTGCTCAAGACAATCAGATTTCTTTATTAAATTCAGACGAAAAGCTACTGGCAAACAGATCGGCAGGTGGTCCCGGGAAAAATATCTACACGCATAATCGCCTGCTGGAATTGCCCGGGCTTTCTTTGACATTGCATACCAACAGCAATAAGAGCGAGCCCAAATTACTCTCCAACTTGCTGGTACTATCTGTCGTGCTTTTATCGCTGGGCTTAGTCTGGAGTTTGATCGCCTTGTGGCGCGACATTAACCGTCGGCTTGCTGCGGAAGGCGCGTTACGTAAGCAGGTGGCATTTAGTAACGCGATGGAAAACTCACTGCTCACCGGCCTGCGCGCAAGGGATATGCAGGGTCGCCTGACCTACGTGAATCCGGCCTTTTGCAAGATGGTCGGGCTGCGCGCTACAGATATTGTCGGCCGGGTCCCGCCTATGCCATATTGGGCGCCCGAGGCGTTTGAAGAATATCAGGAACGCTTTTCCCAAATGTTATCCGGATCTGTTCCGACTGAAGGCTTTGAAACTATCTATCAGCGCGCCAATGGCGAGCGGTTTCCTGTGCTGATCCATGAGTCAGCGCTGGTCAATGAATTCGGCAAACAAACTGGCTGGATGAGTTCGATACTGGATATTTCAGAACTGAAACGCGCACAAGAGCTGACCCAACAACAACAAGAAAAACTGCATGCCAGCGCCCGCCTGGCCACCATGGGAGAAATCGCCTCGATGCTGGCACATGAACTCAACCAGCCACTAGCGGCAATCTCAAGTTACACCACAGGTGCGATCAACCTAATTGAAGCGGGCAATATTGATAGTCAAATGCTACAGGAAGCAATGCAAAAAGCCAGTAATCAGGCACAACGAGCCGGCCATATCATTCGCAGCGTGCATGAGTTCGTCAAAAAGAGAGAGGCAAGCCGGGAGCCTGTCAGGCTACCCCAATTAATCGATAGCATCATGCCGCTGGTTGAGTTGCAAGCTCAGGCCTCGCATGTCATGGTGCAATGCCAGTTAGATGAGCACTTACCCGCAGTCCTGGCCGACAAGGTATTGCTGGAACAAGTGCTGTTAAACCTGACACGCAATGCAGTTGAATCTATGTCGCAATGCCCGCCAGAGCAACGCATCTTGCGTGTAGTTGCCAGACACTCTAATACTGCAAATAGCGTCGTAGTCGAGGTGATCGATCGCGGCCATGGGATAACTTCAGAGATCGCGCAACAATTATTTTCACCATTTTTTTCGACTAAATCTAGCGGCATGGGCATGGGCTTAAATATTTGCCGCACCGCGATTGAATTCCATGGAGGGACTTTGACTCATGTTGATAACCCGGTTGGTGGTACTATTTTCAGATTCAGCCTGCCAGTCGACGCAGGTACAAACAATCCGGATACGCCATAAATGGAGGAGGCAGCATGCTGCACATTATTGATGACGAAGACGTAATCAGAGACTCACTATCGTGGCTGGCGCGCTCGCGCAACATCGCATCCACTTGTTATGACAGCGGTGATAAATTTTCCGACCTATTAAACAAGGCGATTAACTTTGCGCCAGATGGCGATTGCGTCTTGCTAGACGTGCGTATGCCTGGCCTGAGCGGCACCAGTTTATTCGACACGCTTTCTGCCAGACAATTGACCAAACGCTTGCCAGTTATTTTTTTAACCGGGCATGGTGATGTCCCGATGGCGGTCGATACTTTAAAACGGGGCGCCTTTGATTTTTTTGAAAAACCGTTTAACGACAACAAGCTGATGGATCGCGTGCAAGAAGCGCTGGCCTCCTCCCGCGCAGCAATCGCCCGCGCCGTGATCGACAGCCGACTAGCGAATCTCTCCACCCGTGAACGCGCCGTGCTGGAATTAATTTTGCTAGGAAAAATGAACAAAGTCATCGCCGACAAACTCGGCATCAGCATGCGCACAGTCGAAGTCCACCGCGCCCATATTTTTGACAAAATGCATGTGAAGACGGCGGTGGAATTGGCGAGATTGTTGAATTAGTTTGCCGGATCGGATCGTTAATCG
>JANYFV010000073.1 GCA_025359635.1 Undibacterium sp.
CCCCCTGTGTCAGACTAGTTGTCGCCTCAAAAATTTAAAAATCAAACCTTAAACCAGAGGCAGCAATGAACTTAACGTATTCTTCCGCATTTAAAGAGCAAGCGCTAGTGAAAGTATATTCTCGTGGCGACCGCACGATACAATCGGTCGCAGAGGAATTAAACGTCAAACTACAAACGCTCAAGATTTGGATGAAAAGAAAAATGAAACAAACGCGTGACGAATTACCAGGCAGCGTCAAAGAAAAGCGCCCGCAAGACTGGCGTGTTGAAGAACAACTTCAAGCGCTGCACGAAACTTATGGCCTGACTGGCGAAGCACTCAATGCCTGGTGTCGTGAGCACGGTCTATTCGCCCATCATCTCGCCAGTTGGAAAGCCGCTTTCTGCGCGGTTCAAGCCAACGCCGAAACGGCTGTGCCGAGCAAGCGAGAATTGCGCGATCTCAAAGATGAAAACCATCAGCTCAAGCGCGAACTCAACCGCAAAGAAAAAGCCTTAGCGGAGGCTGCTGCGCTGCTGATACTGCAAAAAAAGTTTCAAGCCCTGTGGGAGGACGAGGAAAAATGACTTCTCTGACAGAGCGCAACAACATCATTCGTTTGGTCACTGACGGTATCGCTGCGGGTGCACGCCAGCGTCAATGCTGCAAAACAATTGACCTTTCTGAGCGCACGCTACAACGCTGGCAGCGTGACGCTAATAATGAAAATAGTCTAGGCGATCAACGTCCAGGCAGAATACAAGTACCCAAGAATGCCCTGACTCCAGCAGAGCGCGAGCAGATACTCACGCTCGCCAATTCAAAAGAATTTGGCCATCTGCCACCCAGTCAAATCGTTCCTTGCTTACTCGACCAAGCTTGCTATATTGCCTCTGAATCGAGTTTTTATCGCGTCTTAAGAACAGTCAGACAACTCGCCCATCGCAGCAAGGAAAGGCCAGCACAAGCGCGCAAAAAACCGCGAGCATTATCTGCCACGAAGCCAAATCAGCTCTTCAGTTGGGACATTACCTATTTGCCGACACAAGTCAAAGGTATCCACTATTACCTGTATTTGTTCATCGATATCTTTAGCAGAAAAGTAGTCGGTTGGCAGATCTATGAAAACGAAAGCAGTGCGCTCGCCAGTGAAGTGATGAGAGATATTTGCGCCAGAGAAAACATCACACCAAACCAAGTGGTGCTACATTCAGACAATGGCAGTCCCATGAAAGGCGCAACCATGCTGGCAACGCTGCAACACCTTGGTGTCGTGCCATCATTTAGCAGACCTGCTGTGTCGAACGACAATCCATATTCCGAGTCATTCTTTAAGACTCTCAAATATCGACCAAGCTATCCGCAGCAGGCCTTTGCCAATTTGTTAGAAGCCAGGGTATGGGTTGGTGGCTTTATCCAATGGTATAACCACGAACATCGCCATAGTGCCATCAACTTCGTCACGCCAGCGCAACGCCATGCTGGCGAAGATCATGCCGTGCTAGCGAAGCGCGTCGCTATCTATAAAGCGGCCAAAGAACGGCATCCTGAACGCTGGAGCGGCAAGATCAGAAACTGGCAACGTATCAACATCGTTCATTTAAATCCAGAGAAAAATATCATCGACAAGGAGCAACCAGCAGCACTCAAAAAAGCCGCATAAATCTTATTATTCTAGGCGACAACTAGTTTGACAATTACCGAAACCTACGGTTTTGAACTAAGTTAAAAAGGGTTTAAATGCTGATGGCTTTAAACCCTTTTTTCGTTCAGTCAAAACCACGTGTATCTACCACGCGCCTGACTAATTACAATTCAGAGTAAAATGCAGGCACAAAAACCTAGAGAAAATTTCATGTCAGATCCAAAACTCCTCGATTGCAAAAGCCAAACCGTTTCCTTAGGCGACATCGTCCGTGTCGTCACCTTAAGCAAACAATTCATCAAAAGTTTTCCAGCCGATGAGCGCATTTTAATTGAATCGATGATCGGCAATTTATTCAAGATAATGGCAATAGACGAAGAAGGCCAACCGTGTGTGATGCGTGAGTGGCATGACGAAAAAGGCATCATGCAAACCCACGTTATTGCACTTGATC
>JANYFV010000107.1 GCA_025359635.1 Undibacterium sp.
ATTTCCAAACCATTTTATAAAAACATGTCCACGTCGCTTGCTTCGCGCTTGCGAAATGGGGTTTTTATACAGCCTCGTTAGGCGTCGTAGTTCATGCGTCATCTGCTTCTGATAGCGGCCCTTCTGGTCACGCCACTCGCCAAAGGCGCAAGCTTCGAATGTGCCAAGGCAAATAAACCCGTAGAACAGTTGATCTGTTCAGACAAAGACTTGTCCGGGCTCGACGACACGCTCTCCGACCTCTTCTCAATGGAAACTGATTCAGGAGAAGACATCAGCCGCTTTCGCACATCACAGAGAGCGTGGCTAAACGCCAGAAACTCCTGTGCTGACGCCATCTGCATCAAGCAGCAATACGAAAGGCGAATTGCCGATTTGTCTTGTAGTCCCAAGAGTCGCATGGCTGGCTCAGCGATTGGCAGCAATCAGTGCGCATACTTCACCATGCGCGGGATTGAGCGAGAACTGTCGCAGGTGGAAGAGCGTTACGGCCGAAAGGTTTCTGAAGAAACAAACAACCCAGAGTACACAAGGCGCACGCTGCTTGAAGAACGGAAGGCATGGCGAGATTACCGCTCAGCTCAGTGCGCGCTGTACGGTGCCATGGAGGGCGGATCTGACGGATGGAAGAATGCCTTTTCCAGCATGTGCGAACTGGATGAAACCAAGAAGCGCCTCGCTCGCCTGAAGAAAGAACTCAATGCGAAGTAAGTTTGGCAAGACGACGCCTAACGAGTAAGGGTAGATCGTGACGCAAAGCGGCCACGATCTGACCCGTTTGTTGGACGAGCCCGATTTATTTGTGGGTTTTTTGGGTATTGGCTATGCAAATAGCTTTTGCTAGTCTTGAGATTTTTCGCTCAGTGATTCTTGCTTGAGCTTGGTCGTGTCGGTTTTAGATTGAAATCGAAATAAATTTTGTGTGTACTCCAAACATCGTTGTATTTTTAATCCTGTTTTTCCTTATTTCTGCCTGTTTCAAGACGAGCACATCCACCGTCGTTCGACGGTGTTATCGCGGCAAGTGCGCCGCTTACATGATGACTTCCCCGGTTTTACGGACGACATCTGGCGCGAAGATATCCTTCGCCTTTGAGCTCGGTCGCGATGGCATGCGCGTTTGGATAATCCGTTTTATTCCACCACAACAAGCACAAGTCAACCTCGGTCTGGGTGTGATGCAAATGGCTTGCAGGTGCACTCTCAACAATATCTGCAACAAGGTAATTTGCCGTTTGCAATTGGGGTGCAGAAATCCGAAATTGCGTGCGCGACGAAATCCTTTGGGCAGTATGTGTTGAAGTAGTAGCCGTAAAAATTCCACGCCCGTGACGGTTCTGGTTTCTGTTTTTTTGGTTTTTGAATCGATGTAACGAAAGCGCACGTGTTGCTCATCGCAAAAGAGAATGTCTTTCTCTTGCAGTACACCACGATACAAATAGCGACCCAAATAAGCGATGGCCTTGGCGCCACTGCCCACCTGTTTGCAGTCCACCACCCATTGATCCATAATGCCTTTCGGTACGCTCAGCCCTAGCTTAGTGATGCCATCTAACATCTTGGCGCGGAAGACTTTCGCAAGTGCTTTGTGATTGAATAGGTACTTGGCTTTTTTGACGCGCCAGCGTTGTTGCTTTACATTGATCGCGCCGCTCGGTACCACCATGTGCACATGCGGATGGAAATCTAAGCGCCGGTTATGGGTGTGCAATACGGCTAGCGCACCGGCATTGCCCTGCAAAGTTTTATCATGCCGGCTAAACGTGTTAATGGTTTCCCACGCACTGTTCATGAGCAAATCATAGAGCACTTTTTGTTGTTGCCACACCAGCGTTCGCCACTCTTTGGGCAAGGTAAAGGTGAGCATGAAATAGTCAACAGGAAGTAGCTTGGCTTGCTGTTGCTCTATCCACCGCTGCGACTCATGCGCTTGGCAATGCGGGCAAGATCGATGACCACAGGAATGCGGTAGATACTCAGTTTTACAACAGGCTTCACATTGCACTTTCATCTGTGCGGCAAGCGTGGTGCGACAGCGTTGAAAGGCGCTAAGTGCATGCCGTTGACTGGGGAGTAGTTTGTCACCGTGCGCAGTTAAAAACGGCGTTTCGAAACGATGAATGATGTCAATTAACGCGATCATTTGATTTCTCCCCAATGAATATCGAGGCGATTCATCAAGAGATTGAGGCGTTCAACAGCGGCATCCGTTTGATGACTGGTGAGATGCGTGTAACGCGTGGTGGTGAGGATGGATTGATGCCCGAGAAACTGCTGTAAATCAGAGAGATTAATGCCCGCTTCTATACAATGCGTGGCGTAACTGTGCCGTAAACTATGAGGGGAAATTCTTTTTTTAAACCGCAACTCGCGCACACAGCACAGAGTGCTTTTTGCACACCACTACGATCCAAGCTCGTGATCGCAAGTTGCGCTTTTTTCAAACCGCCAGCACGATTCGGGAATAACAAACGCGGATGATGATGCACCGCCCAGAATTGTCGCAGAACGGTTAAAGTGGACGCCGGCAAAGGCACAAACCGATCACGATTGCCTTTCGCATCGCGAATTTGCACGCGTAAGCGATCCGCATCGATATCGGCTACCTGCAAACGTAAACCTTCACCGAGGCGCAAGCCAAGACTATAGAGTACATAAAAGAACACGCGATAACTAAGCACTTTGGTGTGGGCGATAATCTGCTGCATTTGTTCTACCGTGACGATGTCGGGCAGCCGTTGACTGTGCGGTGCTTTTACTAAATTCGGTGCTGGCCACTCTTGATGTAAGACTTTAGCGTAATAAAATTTGAGCCCATACAGATCGTGCTTGAGCGTGCTCCAAGAATGCGTGCTCAGCAATTGGGCGAAATAGTCTGTCAATTGTGCTTCGCTCAATGCATTGATTTGATACTGAAAATACTTACCAGCCCGCCGCACACCTTGCGAATACGCTTCTATCGTTTTAGGACGAAAACCGGCTAACTTGAGCCGCTTGAGATGGGTCTGATACTGTACTTCAAATTCTGCTGGCCAGTCGATATCCATGACGAATCCTCCTCAAAAATTGAGCCTTCACCTTTGAAGGCTTGAGGTAGAATTGTAGTTTTGAACGTCGGAGTTGGTATGCTTTGTTTTCTCCGCGTAGCGGCTTCGTCCAACCCATCATTCAAGCGGGACGCCTAACGGCGCCCCTTAATTCAAACGTTAAATTTGTATGGTCCGGCTCAACTGTTCAGGAATTCGATTTGGTTCTAAGCTCGATGAGAAGCACCTTTTCGCGTGGGCAATTGAAATTCCTGGCGTGACTGGATGGAACCAAGACACCTTGTTGGTGAGGCGTCGTACAATCTCTGAATCTTCGCTACGTGATTTGATTGCGCTTTTTCATCGATACGATATTCCGATGGTGCAGCTTCAGGTATTCCTTAACGATAAGAACGAAAACTGGTTTGCGAATCCAATTATGTATTGGCATAAAAAGGTATTCTCAGAAAAATTTAACACGTCGCTCGACACCCACGCAAAGCGTGGGTCAGTTCGGCATTAAATTTCACAATGGCGATCACTCCAGCCGAAATTCAATCACTCATCGAGAGGGAGATGTCGCTTCTACAGGACGTGCGGATTGTGGCGTATATCAAGAAACTACTCATAGAACCTATTTTGGTAATGAGAGAGTGGGATTATGGCGATACTGAACAAACGTACCCGTGTTGGACTGTTCTCAGTCACGTTGAATCAAACTCGGGCATCGCATATTGTGAATTTGGTTTCGGCCCGAGAAGTCCTTGGGGTTTAATTGGCCTAAGCGGTGAGAACATGTCTATTGGCATGGACTCAGGCTGGTTTATTTCCTTCATCCAAGCCTATTTCGACTCCTTCGCATCAGCTGACTTACCGATTTGGCGTGTCTTTAAATATAATAAAGACTCTGAATCTGAAGTGGCGCTTACTGAGGAGTCGGATTGGGATTCAACATGGAAAGAGGTATATCGTCTTCGCTCGTTCGACCCAGATGGCCGCTATAATTGTTCACATAGCATTCAGTTTTCTCGCGAATGAAATTTAACAAGGCAGTCGATAGTGACGCCGCTTTATTGTCCATTTTTCGTGTT
>JANYFV010000109.1 GCA_025359635.1 Undibacterium sp.
CACACCTTTTTCGTGGTGCATACGCATCATCATGGCGAAATCATAATCTTGATCTCCGGTCATTTTCATATGTTTATGATCCATGTCCATGTGACCCATCGGCATGTCCTTAGTCATGCCCGATGCGGCAGAAGAGGACGAATGCGCCTGAGCAATGAGTGACGTCGATAAGCCAGTAACAATTAGACTTGCTAGCAACAAACTGGAAGCGGAACGGCGAGCGAATGTTGGAATGTGTAGTGAACGCATAAAGTGAACCTCGTTGGTTGAAAAATAAGGTGAGCTACACGTAATTGTGTAACTAACCCATATTGATTTTTACGGTTAAGCAGCCATCGCAGCACAGCTTTCTGCACACTTACGGCACGCAGTAACGCACTCGTCCATCCCGCCAAGCTCTTCACAGCTGTCTGCACATGCGGTGCATATTTCAGCGCACACTTTGCAAATATCTGCGCAGTATTTAGAACCACTAAGCTGTAAGTGCGCAGACGTTTCGCAAATTTTGGCGCAGTCCAACATTAAGCGGAAATGCGCAGCTTCCACATGTTTTCCGCCCATGTTTAAGCAGTGCATCATGGCGGTCTGCAAGCACGTTTTGTGGCAAGTTGAACAGTTATCAATGCATGCTGAGTTCATCGTCATATGAGACATAATATGGGCTCCTTCAAGTAATTTAAGTGCTAGTGTTTTTTAAACAGTGGGGATATCAATAGACCTCAACGCCACACTTAACAGTGCGTTGGGGCACATTGAATGGAGTGGTTAAAAAGGACAGTTCCTATTATCGAAAGGTTATTGTCATGCTTTCAATTACTTACACAGTCGTGAAGGTGTGTATTTTTAAACATTTATTTTTAGCGATATTTTTGAGCTGGTCGGCGAATTGCGGTAAACCTTAGTTACATCAAAGAAGTGGACGACTGGGTTGAGATTGAACTATCCTTTAACTATTGAATCTCATAGATTCCTACACCTTACGGTTGGATCATGACCAAAACTGGCTATAAAAACATCTTCATTGCATTGCTGCTGTTGGCTTTTACCAGCCAATCGTTCGCGGCTTTGACGATGCCTTGTCAGTTTGTACCGCAGACATCCGACACGATGAATATGGCAGGGATGGATCACGCCAAAATGGGTCACCCCTCCCAAACAAAATCATCCACTTCGGGTGATTGCTGTAAGACGGTTGGTCATTGCAGTACGGGCAGCTGTTCACTTGCGTTTTTTGGTAATACATACGATTTATCCTTGCTGTCAACCCATACCGATGCACATATCTCCTACACCAGTGTTGTCCCTGAAAGTCTCGTATCCTCGCTCTTCCGACCACCAATTTTCTGTTAACACAGGACAGTTACGCCTCCAATTTGGCGTCTGTTTAATTATTTCGTGTTAACGGGAGCCTTACGCTCCTCGTTATTTAGGTTTCATACCTGAGTCTCGCTCGGAGCAACTATGTTTTTCCATCATGCTTTCAATCGCCTTGCAATGTTATGTGCTGCTTTTGCAGTTTTCATCAGCCAGTTAGCCAGTGCGGCGTTACTACCTGCAGCTAACGGTGTAACGCAAGCATCTCCCGTTAATACAGCAATCACTCTGGATGTGTTTAAAAGCCCCACCTGTCTGTGCTGTGAAAAATGGATTGCCTATTTGCAAGCTCATGGGTTTCAAACCACGGTTCACCATCCAGCAGATTTAAACCAAGAGAAAGTCGCGCGCGGTGTTGCGCCGAAATACCAATCCTGCCACACCGCTGTTTCAAAAAATGGCTATGTCTTTGAAGGCCATATTCCGGCTGCTGTTATTCAGCGTTTCCTGACCGAAAAACCGAAAGATGCCATTGGCCTTGCGGTACCGGGCATGCCAATGGGCAGCCCTGGGATGGAAATGGGCGATCACTTTAATCCCTACGATGTACTGCTGTTGAAGGCGGATGGCTCAAATGCTGTCTATGCCCAAATCACCAGTATTGATCAGCAACACTAAGGAGTTTGCAA
>JANYFV010000113.1 GCA_025359635.1 Undibacterium sp.
GTGGAGCTTACTGAGTTGAGTATGGCCGACTTCTTTATCCATCAACGCCTGTGGGATCACGCCAGTTACATGCCCACCCAGAACTAAAACTTCATCCGCAATGATCCCCATCAAGCCCACATTACCACCGCCGTACACCAACGAGAGTTGTTTGTTGACAAGGTTTGCCGCCAATTGACGAGCTCCTGTTGCGTAAGTTTCTGAAGATCCTGTCGAGGAGCCGCAATATACACATATGGATTTCATTCGGGATCGCTCTTTCAGGCATTCATCTTGCGCAAATATTCTTGGGAAAGTCGTTCAAAGACTATTTTGGTTTCGCCGCGCAAATATGGGCTGATCAGCACAATCACCTGATGGCAACCGCGCGCCAGTGATTCGGACATGGTTTGCTGTTCAGTATATTTTCTGGGGTTGCGCACATATTCATACGATAGCCAGTAAGTGACTACCACGACCATATTGGTGGCTAGTGCATCGATGTCCATATCTGAACCTTCAAACTCTCCATCAGCACGTAAGCCCAGACAAAGTTTGCTCGCAACATTTACCTTGTGCGCCAAAATTTGCTTGAAGTTAAGTTCCAATTTTCTGTTGCGGGACAGCAGATCGTTGAGATCTCGATATAGAAAACGATAGCGCCAAACCAATTCAAAGGTTAGGTGCAAATAGGTCCAGATATCCTGAATATTTGCTTTGCGTCCTTCTGGAAAGGCAATTTTTTTGTTAATTTCGGCTTCAAATTCAACAAAAATAGAATTGACGATATCGTCTTTATTTCGGAAGTGATAGTAAAGATTGCCTGGAGAAATATTCATTTCTTCAGCAATGACTGTGGTCGTGATATTGGGTTCGCCAAATTCGTTGAAAAGACGAAGAGATAGTTCAAGTATGCGTTCTCTGGTGCGGCGAGGAGCTTTGTGTTGCATTTGATTTCACTTTATCAATTTGGGCCTGCCAGTCGGCAGGGAAATCCTTCAATTGGCGACAGCTAAACAGCCAATAACGGGTTTAAAGCTGAACGAAGGAGAACATTTATTGGATGCGGCTAGACTATTGTTACAGAATAACATTGAACGTTCAAAGTACCAAAAAACGCTATGCCCGGTAAATGTCTAGTTGCTTAAAGTTTGATCTGGCTCGACATGAATCAAACGTGTTTTTGCCAATTTGTCGTGTAAGAATTGTTTGTCTTTGTCAAAAACTGCAGTGCAAGCCCAAAGTGTGAAGCCGATACTGACCGCGATTAAACTGTTTAAGGGTTTTAGCCCGAGTTGGGCTGCGATTGCCAAGCCAGGTAAAAACCACATCCAGGCCAGGCAATAGCGCACGACTGCTTTCAGGACCGGAAGCTTCGATCTTTCAATATCAACTACACGTATGCGCCAGGTTTTCATCGCCAGCGTTTGACCAGTCCGGCTCCAGAAGTAGACAAAATATGCGCCAATGACAAAAAATAGCCAGAATTTCATTTGCCAAGACTCTGATGCCTGAGGCGGCATGAATCTCGGGAAATTTTGTGCAATGAACAGAAAAATGAAATCAGCAACCGCAACGACACCTAACAAAAGTAAGGCTTCGTAGATCATGCAGATTAAGCGACGTTTGATAGTTGGTGCAAACGTTGTGGTGGTCGAAATTTGTTGTTGCACTTTACTTTGCGCTTGATGGAGCCGCCGCTGAAGCAGGTGCTGTATTTGCAGGTGCTACTTGAATCACTACGGCGGCTTGTTGTGCCGGTACAAGTATGGCTACAGGTTTTGGGCCTGCTTTAATTGGTGCTAAAGGCTTCACGTTCCTTTGTGATTCAGGCGGAAGATTAGTGATACTTTTTTTCTTGTTAGCTTCATTGGCAAGTCGGGTTTTTTGTTCTTCACTGAGTTGTTGATATTCTTGCCATTGGGCAGATTTTTGCTCAGGCTTAATTTGTTTTGTACGAGCAAAATTTTCTCTCGCTTGCATACGTTGTTCTGGCGTGAGTTTCACCCATGCTTGCATACGTTCTTGCACACGAACTTGCTCATCTGGCTTCATTGAAGCGTATTTGTTCGCGATTTCTAGCCATTTTTTTTTATGGATCTCATCCATTTTGTCCCACTCAGAAGCAAGTGGTGCCAACGTCAATTTTTGCTGAGGTGTTAACGTCAGCCAAAATGGTTTTGCGGCAGAAGTCGTTGCTATTGGCGAAGATGTAACGTTCGGAACAATACCAGCAGCATTTGCCAGTGAAAATGCTCCGAATGTAATTGAAAAAACAAAATGTTGAAGCTTTGTCGATGCAAACAAAGTAAAAAAACGCACGCTTATTCCTCCGCTTTGTTCAGATAGGCACTAAATCCAGTGTCTAAATAAGCATCAGGAGGTAATTCGTCAACTAGAACAGCTGCATCAATTTCAGCAAGATCACTAATGCGTTGCTTTTGTTCGTATTCATAAATGCCAAATAGGCCAACGATAAGCACAAGCATCGGTAACGCAACACCTAATTTGCCAAACCATGAGTTCGGCCCTTGAAAAGAGAACCCTGAATTACCGACGAGAACTCCTTTAGATGCAAAAACCGCGATTGAACTCTCTTGTTTTTTACGCGAGAGTGCAATTTTTCGTGCATTGCTGAGGCGATTCAATGTTGCTTCTGGGATGTTTTCAGCAGATTCGTTCAGCGCACGCCTTACTTTATAGGCGAATTCGATATCTTTCGCTTCATTTAACGATTTCATAAATGTATTCCTTTCGCCTTAAGTGATGCTGCTAATGAATGCGTTGCTCTTGAGCAATGCGTTTTGACGCTTCCCTCGGAGCAACCCATTGCTGTGGCAGTTTCAGCCACGTCCATGTCTTCCCAATAACGCATGAGGAAGGCTTCTCGTTGACGTGCTGGCAGTTTTTGTATTTCTGCATCGATAATATTTAGCACTTGCTCACGTTCATGCTTGTCTGCCGTTGATTCTGCAGCTTCCGTTCCTTCCTCTGCAGTATAGCTTTCGAGAAGGTCAAAATTATCATCTTCTTGATTGTTCGGCGTGATATTTGAGAACAAGCTTACCCAAGTGTTACGTACTTTTTCTCTTCGGAAAAAATCCAATATCGTGTTTTGCAGTATGCGCTGGAACAGCAGGGGAATTTCAGCAGCAGGTTTGTCACCATATTTTTCAGCGAGTTTTATCATTGCCTCTTGAACAATGTCCAAGGCAGATTCTTCATTGCGTACTGTAAAGAACGCATGTTTGAAAGCTCGACGCTCTACGCCTTCAAGAAAACTGGATAATTCTTTATCTGTAGCCATTAGTTGGCGTTCGCCATCAGGTAAGTGGTCAATCTGTATTAGTAGGGAGGTTTCGAACCTATCTTTTATTTATTACTAGGTCCGACGCCATATTCGTCAGATGCCAATTCATTCGACGAAAATTTGCGCCCATCCTAGCAAAAAACGTCTTTCATGTCCTGTTTTTTTATGTAAATATTTAATTGGCAAGTATTTTGCCTATGCGAAATCGTGGAATTTACTTGACCAAAATGCTGCAACGCAGTACCTTACTAGTCCGCTCCAAAATCTCGGAGCAATAAATACTTGTTTGATTCGACCCACAATGTCATCTTCAACAGGTACGCTTTAATTAGCTGTTTGTTCTAACCCATGCCATAAGCGTGAGAAATTTGTTGTAGCAAAGCTTAATCACTGACTGAACGAGTGCCTTTAAGCGTGATCTGGAAATATGTCCAACGGATGTACCAAGGATGGCGTGAAAGCACAAAAAGGAACGTCAGATAACAGCCTAGCATTGCAGTTTCGTCAGGAAAGAACATCCGATCAATCTCCTATGGACCTTGAAAGGACTACATATTATGAGTTTAGAATTTACAGGCGCAGAGATATTAGTTAAATGTCTTGCCGAAGAGGGTGTCGAGCATGTGTTCGGTTATCCGGGCGGTGCGGTACTCTATATCTACGATGCCATTTACAATCAGGATAAGTTTCAACACATACTTGTCCGCCACGAGCAAGCCGCGATTCACGCTGCTGACGCTTATTCCCGATCCTCGCAAAAAGTTGGTGTAGCTCTGGTGACTTCTGGTCCCGGCGTGACTAATGCCGTTACTGGCCTGGCCACGGCCTACATGGATTCCATTCCTATGGTGATCATCTCTGGTCAAGTGCCTAGTCACGCGATTGGTCAGGATGCATTTCAGGAATGCGATACCGTTGGCATTACCCGACCATGCGTCAAGCATAACTTTTTGGTGAAAGATGTCAGGGAATTGGCTGCCACGGTCAAGAAGGCGTTCTTCATCGCGACGACAGGGCGCCCTGGCCCAGTGTTGATCGATATCCCCAAAGATATCAGCAATCACAAAACAACTTATTCGTATCCAAAAGAAATTGAGATGCGTTCGTATAAGCCAGTCGATAAAGGTCATTCTGGGCAAATTCGCAAAGCGGTGCAATTACTCTTGCAAGCTGAGCGCCCAATGATTTACACCGGTGGCGGCGTGATTTTGGC
Source organism: Undibacterium sp. (assembly GCA_025359635.1). Taxonomy (GTDB): domain Bacteria; phylum Pseudomonadota; class Gammaproteobacteria; order Burkholderiales; family Burkholderiaceae_D; genus Undibacterium. The sequence continues at coordinate 4,503 of JANYFV010000113.1, forward strand.
GAATGCTGCGCCAGAGCTCAATAAGCTGGTTGATCTGCTTGGATTTCCCTGCACAAATACGCTGATGGGTCTAGGCGCCTACCGCGCTTCCGACGAAAAATTCGTTGGCATGCCAGGCATGCATGGCACCTATGAAGCGAATATGGCAATGCAACACTGTGATGTGTTGATTGCGATTGGTGCGCGTTTTGATGACCGTGTGATCGGCAACCCTAAACATTTTGCTTCTTATCCGCGAAAAATCATTCACATTGATATTGATCCATCGTCGATTTCTAAACGCGTCAAAGTTGATATCCCCATTGTCGGCAATGTCAAAGATGTGCTGATAGAGTTTTTGGCACAATTGAATGCAGCTGAAACTAAACCAAACACAAAGGCCCTGGCTGACTGGTGGGTACAGGTCAATGAATGGCGCAAGCGTGATTGCCTTAAATTCGCCACTTCAACTGAGGTTATCAAGCCGCAGTCAGTCGTGCAAAAAGTGTGGGAGATTACTAAAGGCGATGCCTTCGTCACCTCCGATGTCGGTCAACATCAGATGTGGGCAGCACAATACTATCGCTTCGATAAGCCAAAACGCTGGATCAACTCCGGTGGTCTTGGCACCATGGGTGTAGGCTTGCCGTACGCGATGGGTGTGCAAATGGCCAACCCCGATGCAACTGTTGCCTGCATTACCGGTGAAGCTTCAATACAAATGTGTATTCAGGAACTGGCAACGTGTAAGCAATATCATCTGACGCCAAAAATTATTCTGTTGAATAACCGTGCGCTTGGTATGGTTCGTCAGTGGCAGCAGATCGATTACAACGGGCGCTATTCTGAGTCTTACATGGATTCGTTACCCGACTTCACTAAGTTAGTGGAGGCCTACGGTCACGTTGGTATGAAGATAGAAAATCCGGCTGATGTTGATGGTGCCTTGAAAGAGGCGTTTGCCATGAAAGATAAACTGGTGTTCATGAATTTCATTACCGATCAATCCGAGAATGTCTGGCCTATGGTCAAGGCAGGTAAAGGTTTGACTGAAATGTTGCTCGGTTCGGAGGATCTGTAATGAGACATATTATTTCTGTATTGCTTGAGAACGAAGCGGGTGCGTTGTCGCGCGTGGTTGGTTTATTTTCCGCTCGTGGCTATAACATTGAAACGCTGACTGTCGCGCCGACTGAAGACGCCACATTGTCGCGTATGACAATAGTGACTTCAGGTTCTGATGACATCATCGAGCAAATTACCAAACATCTTAATCGTCTGATTGAGGTAGTCAAAGTAGTCGATCTTACTGAAGGTTCTCATATTGAACGTGAACTGATGTTGATCAAGGTGCGCGCTGTAGGTAAAGAGCGTGAAGAGATGAAGCGTACTGCGGATATTTTCCGTGGCCGTATCATTGATGTGACCGAAAAAATCTACACCATAGAATTGACAGGAAATAAAGGTAAGTTGGACGCCTTTATCGACTCGATAGACCGCACCGCAATACTGGAAACAGTTCGCACTGGCGGCTCAGGTATAGGTCGCGGCGAGCGTATTCTTAAAGTATAAAAACACCAGTTTTACATCAGTATTTACTCTATTTAAACATTTAAATTATTAGGAATAAAAATGAAAGTTTTCTACGACAAAGATTGCGACCTGTCCTTAATCAAAGGCAAAAACGTTACCATCATCGGTTACGGTTCACAAGGTCATGCACATGCACAAAATCTGAATGATTCAGGTTGCAAAGTGACCGTCGCTTTGCGCAAAGGTGGCGCGTCTTGGGATAAGGCAAAAAATGCCGGTTTAAATGTGATGGAAGTCAATGATGCAGTCAAAGCTGCTGACGTCATCATGATTTTGCTGCCAGATGAAAACATCGCTCAAGTCTACAATGAAAACGTCGCTCCGCACGCCAAACAAGGCGCGGTATTGGCGTTTGCGCACGGTTTCAATGTGCATTACGGTCAAGTCGTACCACGCGCTGATCTGGACGTCATCATGGTTGCCCCTAAAGCGCCAGGTCACACTGTTCGCGGCACCTATGCTCAAGGTGGCGGCGTGCCTCACCTGATCGCTGTATATCAGGATAAATCAGGTTCTGCCCGTGATATCGCTTTGTCATACTCAATGGCAAACGGTGGCGGTCGTGCCGGTATCATCGAAACCAACTTCCGTGAAGAAACTGAAACAGATTTATTCGGTGAGCAAGCCGTCTTGTGCGGTGGTGCGGTTGAACTGATCAAGGCTGGTTTTGAAACATTGGTTGAAGCTGGCTATGCACCGGAAATGGCGTACTTCGAATGTCTGCATGAATTGAAACTCATTGTCGATTTGATCTATGAAGGTGGTATCGCCAACATGAATTACTCGATTTCCAACAATGCAGAATACGGTGAATACGTCACTGGCCCTAAGGTCGTTACTTCGGCTACCAAAGACGCGATGCGTCAGTGTTTGAAA
>JANYFV010000127.1 GCA_025359635.1 Undibacterium sp.
ATGAAAAAATGCTGCGATTAAATTATTTTTTAGCGGCTTTCTCGATATGGCAATTGTCGCTAAGAAAACGTAAGGCACCGCTAAAACTGCTATCCCAATCATCAAGCAAATAATTATTTGCCTCTTCCAGAAAACTATTCCAGTCTTCCAGCAAACCTTCTTGCTTCTCGTGCGGTGCGCAATTCTTTATCCACGCTGTAGCCAATTCAGGTTTAAATCCTTGTTCACGTATTTTTTTTATCAAGGTTTTGGCGGTTTTTTCGGCCAAACTTGTTTTGGGCGTCACTTCAACTGAAATGCACAAAAACATGGTGAGCAAGGAATCAATATCTGTCTTGCCTTTGGTAATTTTAGTCCATTCTTTGGACACCAAGGCATCATAATCCGAGGTATCTTCGACTTCGTGATCACGGATGAAATAACGCTCTTTCAACTTGTATACAAGCTTATCGAGCGATGCAGACAAATCCTTTATTTGAGGCAAATCTTGCGTAATAATTTCTTGTTCAATACGGTCAGCAATAGCACGATATTTCTCCGGAATTTCAGGCGAAACGGCGACATCTTTCGCCTTACTCTTTCTGGCAGGCTTTACTGGCTTGCCAACTATGCTTTTCGATCGAATAGATTCGAGCAAGGTAGCAAATTCAATTTGATTTGAAAATGTAATTTCTTGATCGCCAATTAATCGCGCCAACATCGCAGAACGAATCACTGAAGCGGCTTCGACATCTTCATCTTCCAGCAAGGCGCGCGACAATCCTAAACTGTTTCCAAACCAAAGACCCGCCTCTATTTCCAAGGCATTGGCCTGACGTTGTTCTAACGCATTGCGATAATCAATTGGTTTGTCTTTTAAAGACCAAAATTCCAAAAAGTCTTCAACCCGACCTTTTTCTTCGCATCCTAGCAAGGCATATCCCGGCAATGCAAACAAGGCTTTAATCAAACCAGATCCGCCACGCGAAAGGGTTAAAAAAGTGTTATCGCGAACAAACTTGGCTGCAGCTTCTAAATCACCATGTGTGGTCTGAATAAGAAAAAGACTGGCTAAATTAACGATACGCTTGCGCGCGGCGTCAATTTCTGGTCTGAGATACTTGCTACCAAATGCTTCTGCAATTTGCACTATACCTTTAGGCGCTTCGACGTTTATCGAGGCCAGTTTTGCGCTATCTATGATGCCTTGCTTAACCCCGTAGCGCAGCACAGTTTCAAAAAATGGACGGTCATCAATTAAGGCAATTTCATATTGAGTTACAGGCATAGAAACAGGCATAGAAACAGGCATAGATTCCGATATAAGGCAAAAAGTGATGTGACGATAAAATTGATAGATTCAAAATAAATCAGAATTCAATCCCTCGATTACTACAGGGCAGATTCACCGTCATCGTCTTTATCGTCACCATCGTCATTATTTTTTGGTCTCTCATCAACTTCTTCTTCAGCGACAGTCCCTTCAGCCAAATCATCAAGTGCCAGATTAGCTAAATAAATCTTGTAACGGGCACGTAATTTTAAAAGCACTTCGCGGAAAATTTCCGGCAACTCATAACGCAAAAGATAAGTTACTTCCATCCAATCGTGATCTACCACGTTGGCCATATCCATCGCTGAGGCGCCAGTTTCTGTTTCTCGAGTCAAATTGAGTAAATCGTCATCCAGCGCTTGGGTCTTATTTTCATCACCGTATTCATACAAATCAAAGGTTGCGTAACGATAAAAATGTTCCACCATTGGCGTGCGATCGCACAAATAATCAACCAGTGAATCATAGCCACCTTCAACCTCAGCAATTTCATACAAAAACTCAGCTGGGTCGGCACCTTCCCGAAAGATCACAGAATTGATCATTCCGCGCAATTGCTCGTGGGTTAAATCTTTATAACGTTTTTCCAATACAACAGCCTGAGCGAATTGTTCTGGTGTTACCAATAAATTGACTAAAGATTCTTTTGACGAATCGTATTCACGAATAATCGCCAGCAGATCTTTTGCCGGAAACTCATCCAAGGCCGCGACCAAGGCTTTATCACCTTGAGTTTCAGCCAGATTTGCCAAAGCAAATTCAGCACCGGCGATATCGCCGGCAACGATTAAATTTTGTGCTTCTATCAGTGCGGGATAATTCATTTCTATTCCTTAATCTTTACGGTCAAAACCTTGCTCCGCCAGCCACTCGGAGCCCGCTTCGCCCAAGTCATAATCATCGCCGTCATCACCATCATCGCGACCATGTCTGCCATATTGGCCATCAAGATCGCCATCTTCTTTCAACTCATTATTTGCTTCGTTTTCGCTATTATCTTCGTCTTCTTCCAAAGTATTCGACGGACTAGCGTCTCTCGATTGTTTGCTCTTATTGAGATATTCGAGACAGGCAGCGACCACCATAAAAGCACTTCCTGCGCCATCCTTCAACACGATCAAACTCAATGGCTCAGCCCAAGGCTCCAGCTTCACTGTCGCTGACAACTCGTCCCACGATGGGTGTTGTTTGGGCTCTTTTGCCAGCAAAGATTCCATTACCAAAGGATTCATAAAACGGAAACCTTCATGAAAAGCGACCGCTACCATTTCTGGATTGCTTCCCATCATCGGCAATAACAAAGGAAGTTGTTTACGTTTTTCAGTCAAACGTTTTCTTAAAATATCCTTGCCTTCAGAATCAGTGCGCAAATCTTCCAACTCGGCTTTATATACCGACTTTAAATCATCGAAAAATCGTGAATATCTCACTGTAATACTCCTGATATATAATTTTTCCACACCTCTGTTGCTGTTTCCAAAGGTGAATCGAGCAGATTACGGCGTCGATTTTCGTCATATGCAGTACGCGCTGCGGGGTCTGACAAAACGTCATACGCTTCTTTGACCGCATGGAACTTTTCTGGCGCAAGCTCAGATGCATTTCGATCTGGATGAAACTCTGCAGCTTTCGCCCGAAAGGATTTTTTAACGTCTGCTAAGGTCGCAGTACTGGCAATGCCAAGAACGTAGTAATAGTCTTTCATGCAAATAATTTGATTTAGTGATCATGACCGTGTTCGCCATGTACGTGACCGTGAGCGATCTCTTCTTCGCTAGCGGCGCGCACATCCAGAACATTCGCGTCAAAACGTATCGTCATACCAGCCAAAGGATGATTGCCGTCTACTGTGACAATCCCGGCATCAATTTCTTTTACCTGGAACTGCATGGTTTCTTCAGTTTCGGGGTTGCGCGTTTCAAACATCATGCCGACTTCTATATCCGGTGGAAACAAACCCACTTCTTCTTCGTGAATCAGGCTGGCATCAAATTCACCAAACGCATCATCTGGTGCCATCGTCACCGAAACATTGTCACCTGCTTTTTTGCCGTCTAATGCTGCTTCAACTGCAGGCAAAATATTGTCGTAATCACCGTGTAGGTAGACGATAGGCTCGTGGTTTTTATCGATAATATTTCCATCGACGTCGAACATCGTGTAATTCAGGGTGACGGCGGTATTTTTAGATATTTGCATGGTAATTTGAAAAGAATATGGATAAAACGGGAAAAATGGGATTGGGCGCAAAAAACAGGTTGAAAAAACACCTTGAGCAAAGGCGGTATTGTAACAGAGCGGGGTTTAGGGCGAAAATTCGCTATTTTCGATTACCTGAAAAAATTGCCTTGCCCTCTCTCTATAATTGACGATATAGGTGTGTGCAATTTCACACAGCTCCCCTGGAACAGCCTGCCGCAAACTAGCATACAGTGTATATTTCGTACCCTCATGACTGTCAAACCGGTACATGGCTTCATCAAAAAAGGAATCCAACATGCTCATCATTACCATCAAACAAGGAAAAGAAAAAAGTTTACTCGATGGCCATCCATGGATATACCTATCGGCAATAGCGCGAGTCGACGGGAAGTACGACGAAAAAATGAAATCAGGGGCAACTGCAGTGGTGCGTTCTTCTTCAGGCGTTTTTCTGGCACGCGCTGGCTGGAGTCCAAAATCACAAATTAGGGCGCGGGTCTGGAGTTTCAATGAAAAGGAAGCCGTTGATCATGCCATGTTCAAGCGTCGTATACAGGATGCCTTGGCTAAACATAAAAAGCTCAGTGCAACACCTGGAAAACCCCAGCGACTGATCAATGCAGAAGAAGATAATTTACCTGGATTGTTAGTGGATTATCACGCGGTGCAAGCTGGGTATTTAGTCTGTCAATTCCAGGCCGCTGGTGTTGATGCCTGGAAAGTCGTTATCGTCAAAACCCTCATCGCAGAAACGGGCTGCACTAACGTCTACGAACACACAGACTATCTGGTACGCAAAGGCGAAGGGTTATTAGGCGGTGCCGGCGTACTGGCTGGCGATGAACCTCCTGGCGACATTGCGTTACTTTAATTGAACTGATTGCATCGGCAGTTTAGCTCAATAGAATATTGAACATGCTACGGCGAGGCGCATTTTTTTGTGTATTTTCTGTTCTCCATCAAGAGATAGGTGAATCTTCTAAATGCCAATAAAACTATCGTAGGGTAGAATTGCGCCTGCTAGTTATTTCACTCAAGAGACGAGATAAAAAGCAGTAAATTCTGCAACAATAAAAGATGTAATTTTTTGAAGTAGCAAAAAACAATACCCATCAATAGCGCTTCTTGTTTTGCGGATTGATTTATCGAGTATTGGCTGTAAACAACAATGTAGTTCAAGGAAAAGAATGAAACGTGTAGATGACTTCCGCCTCAAATTTGGCAAAAAAGAATATGTACCTATCATCATCGGTGGCATGGGTGTTGACATCTCCACGGCTGAACTAGCGCTGGAAGCAGCGCGTTTGGGCGGCATAGGCCATCTCTCTGATGCCATGATGGAAGACGTTTCCGATCGTCGCTTTGACACTAGCTTTGTCAAAGAAAAAACCAAACAATACAAGTACAACATCAATAACTCGGATAAAACCGACATCAAATTTGATCTTGGGCGATTAGCGGAAGCGACCAAAAATCACGTCGGGAAAACCATGGAAGCCAAGCGCGGCGACGGTATGATCTTCGTCAACTGCATGGAAAAGCTCACCATGAACAACCCGCGTGAGACCCTTAAAGTTCGCCTCGCATCTTCGCTTGATGCTGGCATCGACGGTATTACGCTAAGCGCAGGTCTGCACTTTGGTTCCTTCGGATTAATGGAAGATCACCCTCGTTTCCGCGATGCTAAACTCGGAATTATTGTGTCATCAGTGCGCGCGTTGCAGATTTTTTTGCGCAAGAACGCTAAACTGAATCGTTTGCCCGATTACATCATTATTGAAGGCCCCTTAGCTGGTGGTCATTTAGGTTTTGGCTTGGATTGGGCAAAGTACGATTTGCAAACAATTGTGAATGAAATTGCTGCCTACCTGGCAGGTGAAAATCTTTCCATTCCGTTGGTTGCCGCAGGCGGAATTTTTACTGGTAGCGATGCTGTTTCATTTTTGGAACACGGTGCGTCTGCAGTGCAAGTAGCGACTCGTTTTACCATTACCAATGAATGCGGCTTACCAACAGACGTTAAGCAAGAATATTTCAAAGCAAATGAAAGCGAAATCGAAGTCAATACGACTTCACCTACTGGTTACCCAATGCGCATGCTATCAAACACGCCGGCAATTGGTTCCGGTATTCGACCTGGTTGTGAGTCTTATGGGTATCTGCTTGATGGCAATGGAGGATGTGCTTACATCAATTCCTACAATCGCGAAGTAGAGGCTCATCCCAACGATAAAAATGTTGTCGTCATGGACAAAACCTGTCTCTGCACCCATATGCGTAACTTCAATTGCTGGACTTGTGGTCATTATACGTATCGACTAAAAGATACGACCAGACAAAACCCGGACGGAAGTTATCAACTATTGACTGCAGAGCATGTCTTCCGCGATTACCAGTTCAGTGTCAACAATCAAATAGCCTTACCAGAATAAAATGTTAAACGCCCCGTAAAATACGGGGCGTTTAACTATGTCTCTGACTTAAACCATTTTTTGCATACCGCGACACATTCAGCAACCTAATTTAACCATCGCAGCAATAGTATTAATGAAACTAAAAACAGGTTGAATGTTAATTGTTCAAAGCTACTTGAGTAACGATTTTCGCCAATGGCTTTGCCGGACTGGCGCCACCAAGTTCATACGACATATGTAACTTCATTTCGCTTTCTTTCGTGTATTGCACCAACGGTGCTGACATCTTTGAAACGCTTGCAATCGAAACTTTATTAGAAGAGTTGAACGCTGTCCAACTTGCAGCGCCTACAAATCCCGCACAAGCAAAAACACCGAGAAGAGCAGTGGATCGCAAGCGCCCTCTTCCGTTCGACTTAACGAGCGCAGGAATATCAACGGCAACCGGTGAATCTTCCAGCATGTTTTTAGCACGTTGACACCAAACTGCATTCTGCTCGTGATTTTGCGTCAGTTTAACAATTAACTGTGTTGTCAATTCTTTGGCTTGTGCTTGATCTTCCATTAATTGCGCACTGACTGTTTCGGCTTGAATGCTCGACTGCTCTTTAAGATGTAAAAGCTCTTGGCGTAAAGCTTGTACCTTTTTGAGCGCCTTTTCTTCTTGCATCGCGGTGTTAGCGCTAATTAACGATGCCTCAGCTTCTTCATCAAGGCGCTGTTGCAATAAAGAGATCGCTGTGGCTTCTTCCGCAATTCGACATGTAATTTGCTTTGTCAGCTCTATTTCTTTGTCCTGCTGCGATTGCAAAGACAACTGCAATGTCTGCAGTGCATTTAAACGTTCATTTTCAAGCGCTGCCAATTGCTCTTGTTCTTGAATCGCTTTTACCGCTTCCATCGAGCACTTTTTTTGCTGTTGCAATAACAAATCCGCAGTCGCAGTCAATCTGCTTTCTTCTTCCAGTTTTTCATCCAAGATGATTCGTGCTGCTTGCTCCAATTGCAAACGTTCTAAAGATTGCCTGGTGATTTCTTGTTCGATGAAAACACGTTTTTGTGACTCTTCAAAAATGAGCTTTTCTGTTGCTATTTTTTGCTCGATTTCTTGCAAAGCTGCTTGATGCAAGACTGCATTTTCTTGTTCCAACTGAATCTGGGATTGCATCTGTAAAATCTCAGCGCTTTCTAGTTCTGCACGCTTTATTTCAGTTTGTTGCAAAGTCAGCATTTCTTCTGCACGTGTTCGAGCGACAAAGGTCAATTCTTTTTCAAGTGCGAGCTGCTGTTCGGCCAATTCACGCGCATCACTTTCGATTTGACTACGTTCTTCCAATGCGATTCTGGCGTCTTGTTCAGCCGTTGTACGCAGCTCACATTGGGTCAAATATTCTTGCTCAGCGGCCAAACGTAGGGCGATTTCATCTGAAACTATTTTCTCTTCATTTAATTTTTTCTGAACCGTACTTAAAAATTCCAACTCTACACCTGCGCGTATATTTTCCTGGTGTGTTAATTCCGCGGCTTCTTGCAGCCTTACTTCAATCGCATTTTTTGCAATGCGCTGAGCCTCTGCATGTTCAGAAGATTTAACAAATAGAGCTTGTTCTGCAGCATATTTTTTCTCTGCATCAATCAGTGCAGATTCTTCAAGTTCCGCTCTTTGCTGAGCACTTGCAGCAAGTTGACGTTCTACTTCAAGACGTTCCTTTAAAGCATATTGGGTATCTTGTTCGGCATCAAATTTGTTTTGCAGCGCTTGACTCAATTCGATTTCAAACGCTTTTCGCTCCTGCTCCATCCTTGTTGATTCCAGCAATAAACGTGTTTTCTCTTCCAGTGCTTGTGCTGCCAAACGTTTACTCAACGCCTCTTCACTTGAAGCGTCTATGAATAGTTTTTCAGCCTGATTCAAGCTCTCAAGTTCGATTTTTAGGTCACTCATTTGCTGCTGACGTTGTAGCGCCAAATTCAATTTTTCGGCTTCAGCGGCTTGCATTGCTGTGGATGCTGCAATGGCCAATTGTTCTGTGGCCTTACATTGTTCCAGACTTGTCAGTGTTGATTCTTCTTGCGCTATCCGTTCGCGTCTCCACGTCTGCAATTCTTGCTCGCTTTGCAGACGTTGCTGCATCAGAACAGCAATGAGTTTCTCTGCTTCCGCGCTAGCCGCCATTTCTTGATATAGCGCTTGCTCGGCAATTAACTTATTCTCGCTGGCTATTCTTGCCTGACGATTCGCGACATGCTGCGCTTCGACATATTGTAAGGCCGTAGTTTCAGTATCGAGTTTTGCATTGAGTTCAGATTGCGCCAACAGCTCTGCCTGTAATTTCATCTCAGTAACCGCACACAAGTCTATATCGGTTTGAGCCTGTTGATTGACGATGCTTTCCAACTCATCTATTTTTTGTATTTTTTTTGCGGTGAGCTGATGGGCGTTTTTTTGCGCTTCTGCATAGTCAAGTGCTTTATCGTTCAGCTCTTTTTCAAGTTGAACATTTTTTTCTGCATCAAGTTTCGCTTGCTGTTCAGTCTCCGCCCGTTCACTGGCTAATCTGGCTTGCTCTTCTTCTGCGGCCGCGCGCGATTTCGCGTCATACACTGTCTCTTGTAGCTTCATCAGTTTAAGTTGATGCGCTTTTGTTTCCTGTTCGGCAGCTTGTTCGCATGCATGCTTAACATATTCGACTGTTAAGTTAAGTTCATTCAATTCTGCTATCTGGCGCGCTTGTGCTTCCCCGAGCAGTTGTTGCTGTTGCAGTTTTAATTCTTGAATGGAATCATTTGCCGCTTGCTCTTCTTCAAGCTGCCTATTTTTCAGACTAAGCATTTCTTGTTCGCTCATTAAACGAGCTTGTACCGCTTCAGAAATAAGTTTTTCAGAGTCGGCAATTGCAGCGAGCTCTTGATGCAGCGCTTGCTCAGCAACTAAAGTTTTCTCTGCACTTTCTTTAGCCAGGCGTTCTGCACGTTCGTTGGCGCGGGCATGTTGCAAAGCTGTCTCTTCTGCCGCCAGTTTTGTTCTTGCCTCTTCACTGGCCAACAGCTCAACCTGCAATTTTTCTGCAATCGCCGTTGTTAGATCGGTTTCAATTTCCAAGCGTTGACGTGAAGCATTTTCTAACTCAGCGACACGTTGTGCTTTTTGAATAGTGAGCTCATGCGTTTTATGTTGTAAATCGGCATAAGCACGCACTTCTTCATGTAGCGCTTTCTCTTCAAGTAGATTTTCTTCTGAACTTAATCTGGCTTGTTGCTCAAACTCTGCGCGCTCAGCCGCCAGCTTTGCCTGCTCCTGTTCAAGTAAAACACGTTTATTCAGTTCTTCGTTTTCTATCTGTTCTTTCAGAAGTTTTTCTTGCTTCGCTTGCGCTTCAAATTGTGCGGCATCAGCATTTTTCTGTTCTATGGATTGCGTTTTCAGCAAAGCATCTAAAGCGAGTTGTTGCGCCTGCGCTTTTCTTTTCTCCAATTCCAGCAAATCTGTCGCCACCGTCAGTCTTGCCTGAACCGACAATTTTGTTTGCTGCTCTATCGTTACTTTTTCTCGGCATTGATCCAGCAGATTTTTTTCTGCTTGTGTTTTTTCTTCTAGCACCTGAACAATTTTCTGCTCTAACTTGAGGCGATTGTTGTAGGTAGTTGTGTGCTCTTGCTCTTTAAGCGCTTTAGCTTCTAACTCTTGCAACAATTGCTTTTCAGAAGTTAACTTTTCTTGCACCAGCTCCAGCGCACGTTTCTCTTCTGCTGCGCGCTTTTTCAACACCACATTAAATTGCACTGACTCTTCTGCTTTTGTCTGCGAAATTGAAGTAATCTCGCGTTGCAGTTGCACATGTTCCGTCATTTTTTCAAGTCGCAATTGCTCTGCTGCGAGCATCGCTTGACGTGTTTCTTTAGCTTCCTGTTCTTTTTCCTTGCGTGCCTGAAGTACTGATACATGTTCAAGTTCTAGCTTAGCTTTCGCCAGAATTTGCTCTGCCGCGTCTTTCTCTGCCTCAAGCTTTTGCTGATTCACCTGTACTGCATCGCGCTCTGCTTCCAGGCGCAATTGTTCTGCTTTGGTGATTTCCACTAATTGTCTTGCTTTGAGCAAGGCGTAAGTTGCGGCCTTATGCTGCAATTGTGATTGCAATTGGGCTTGCGTCAAAGCTTCTTGTTCAGCATTGAGAGTTTCGCTCAAAGCTTCACGGTGCTTTTTATCTGATTGACCTTTGGCAAGGGCGATTTCTTTTGCTTCTTGCTCAGTCTTTAGTCGAGCTTCCGCTTCAACTTGGGCGATCTGTTCTGAGACTAATTTCTCTTGCGTAGCGGCTAAGACTTGTTGTATCGAATCCGCCCGACGACGTTCGGCACTCAATTTTTCTTGTATTAAGGCTAAGGCAAATGCTTCGTCATTAGTGCGCTGTTGTTGAATTTGCAGCAACATGCTGGAGTCTTCATTTTTCTTCGCCGCGATCTCGGCAAGTTGCTGTTGTAACTTGGCCTGTTCCAAACCATTACTTAAGGTCAGTGTCTCTGCAATGCATAGCGCCTCAGTCGCAGTTCTGGTCGCTTGATCTGCCTGTTGCTGCATTTGCAGCAATTCAATCTGCGTTTGTTCTGTCTTGGCTAAAGCTTCAGCTTCCAGTGTTTTTTGTTGCTCGGTGAGCAGCTTAACTTTGATTGCGTCGGCGACTTTTTGTTCTGCTTCAGCACGAAGTTGTTCTGCTTTTGCCAGCTCGAGTGAATTATTGGTCTTTATCTGAACGGCCGAATTGGCCTTTTCTAATAGTTCTGCCTGAATCGCAGCTGCGCTCAAGGCCTGTTGCTCTGCATCGGCCAGTTCACGTGCTTTTTTTGCAGCCTCGCGTTCTACAACGATGCGCTCTTTACTGAGTTGAGTCGCACGCTGCTCCTCAATGACACGCTGCCGTGCCATATCTGCAGCTTCTTGATCAGCGAGACGACGACCTCTTGCTTCCGCATTCGCTACTGACTCTGCCTCATAGCGCAATCGTGCATTTACATCCGCATGTTGTTCAGACTCAACCCTTAACAACGCGACAGATTGCAATTCCTTTTCTGCCTTGATTCTAGATTCAGTCACACCACGAATTTTATCCTCAGCTTCGCGGCGCGCCTTGGCAGTAGCAGCAGCCACCACCTCAACCAATTCACGCTTATTTGCAGCAATATTGAGTTCTTGTTCAGCCTGCATGCGTGATTGAATCGCCTCGGCGGCGCGTTTTTCAGACTCAGCCCGCGCTTGAGCGATTGCTTCATATTCTTGCTCCAGGACTACTCTGGCCAAGGCATCTTCGCGTGCTCTAGCCTCTACTGGCGCACGATTAATGGCAAATTCCAAAGCCATAGC
>JANYFV010000258.1 GCA_025359635.1 Undibacterium sp.
CTCAATAAGCGAATTGCCTCGCGAGACGTATTCGCAGAAAATTTTCTAACGTTCATGACTGTCCTCCAACAAGACTGGTAACTCTAATTGTTTTTGTTTCTGGCAATTCAGCATGCGACAAGACTTTTAATTGCGGTAGAGTCCTGCGTAAAAACCGGGATAACAAAGCACGTAACGGCCCTGGCACTAGCAACACCGGAGTCAAGCCCATTTGCTGCTGCTGTTGTGTTGCCATTTCAGTTTGCATGGCCAAAGTATCAGCTAAACCCGGCTCTATTCCGGCGCCATCAGGACCACTAGTCTGCAAGGCTTGCATTAATAAACGTTCCAGACGATTGTCTAACGTCATTACGGTTAGCTCGTTTCCCGACGGAAAAATTTGTTGTACGATTGAGCGTCCCAAAGCGATTCGGACTTGCGTCGTGAGTTCGTTAGAATCTTGTGTGTGCGTTGCGTATTCTGACAAGGTTTCGATGATGGTGCGCATATCCCTGATATGCACACCTTCAATCAGAAGGTTTTGTAAAACTTTCTGTAAAACGGAAATTGGTATTAATTTTGGAACTAAGTCTTCAATCAATTTAGGCGTGTCTTTTGCAAGATGGTCAAGCAACTGTTGCACCTCATGGCGACCAAGTAATTCAGCCGCATGGGTTGTGATTAAATGATTTAAATGAGTAGCAATTACAGTACCGGCGTCCACAACGGTATAGCCCATCGTTTGTGCTTGTTCACGCAGGCTGGAATCAATCCAAACCGCAGGTAATCCAAACGCAGGGTCTGTCGTCACTACACCTGGTAAAGGACCAGTTACCATACCAGGATCAATTGCCATGAACTGCCCAGTATTTGCCTCCCCCGTGCCAACCTCAACCCCTTTAAGGGTAATTCTGTAAACCGCAGGACGTAATTCTAGATTGTCGCGAATGTGTACTGGAGGTGAAAGAAATCCAACTTCCTGAGCAAATTTTTTTCGTATTCCTTTAATTCGTCTTAGCAACTCACCGCCTTGCGTTTTATCAACCAAAGGGATTAAGCGATAACCAACTTCCAAACCTAATGTGTCAACTGGAAGAATATCCTGCCATGTTGCCTCCTCCATTTCCGGCGGTGCAACTTGTTGTTCCGCTACCTGCTCGATCGGTGCAACTATTTGTGCTTTCTTGGTAAGTACATAGCCGCCTCCCGCCAAGACTGCTGCCAATAAAATAAATGCAATGTGTGGCATGCCTGGAATAATGCCCATTCCACCAATAATGGCCGCGGTGATATGAAGAACTTGCGGCTTGGCAAACAGCTGGCCAATTAATTGACCTCCAATATCCTGATCACTCGCGACGCGAGACACTACAACACCAGCCGCAGTTGAAATAATTAACGATGGAATCTGAGCAACAAGACCATCACCAATTGCGAGCAAAGTATAATTTTTTAACGCAGTCGCGAAGTCCAAATCATGTTGAACCATTCCTACAATGAGCCCACCGATTACGTTGATGATTGTTACCATAATACCTGCGACTGCATCACCCCTGACGTACTTACTAGCACCATCCATGGCGCCATAAAATTCTGCTTCCTGCGCGACTTCAGTACGGCGACGACGCGCCTCTTGCTCTGCAATCAACCCAGCGTTCAAATCAGCATCAATAGCCATCT
Source organism: Undibacterium sp. (assembly GCA_025359635.1). Lineage (GTDB taxonomy): Bacteria > Pseudomonadota > Gammaproteobacteria > Burkholderiales > Burkholderiaceae_D > Undibacterium. Next base: position 1,660 of record JANYFV010000258.1, read on the forward strand.
GCTTACCTGGCATTGCATCCAATGCGAAACGCGCTCCAACCTCGGCGATCCGACCGGCACCTTTAGTAACAACAGTAAAATTAATAATGGTGAGAATAACGAAGACCACAATACCAACGGTATAGTTACCACCAATCAAAAAATGGCCAAATGCCTCAATCACTTTTCCAGCTGCATCCGGCCCTGTGTGTCCCTCGGTTAACACGACCCGGGTAGATGCAACGTTCAATGAAAGACGCAACATCGTACTGACTAGCAGGACCGTTGGAAAAACCATAAAATCAAGCGGTTTCACCGTATACAAACTAGTCAATAAAACGATGATCGCCAGCGCAATATTGAAGCTGAAAAAAATATCTAAAACAAATGCTGGCAATGGCAATATCATCATCGCCAACATCATAATAATCAACAAAGGAGCCGCCAACGCCTTGGTGCCCATGCCAGTAATCCAACTTGGCAAATTCAAACTATTCATATTGGTGTCCCTACCAGATTATTCGGATCAAGTTCCTCAGGAACGAAAAGATCAGAAGGTTCAATCGGTCGAGCTCCACCGTTTTTCAGGAAACTACGGAGCTGAAAAACATATGCCAATACTTCTGCGACCGCTGCGTATAACGTTTCTGGTATTTCATCGCCTAGTTCGGTATGTTTATGCAAAGCGCGGGCAAGCGGTGGAGCTTCCAGTAATGGAATATTATTTTCAGTCGCCAATTCACGAATTTTCGCTGCAACAAGGTCACTTCCTTTTGCAACAACCCTTGGTGCACCCGAACCGCCTTCTTTATACTTCAACGCAACAGCAAAATGTGTAGGATTGGTAACCACAACATCAGCAGTCGGAACTTCAGCCATCATTCGTCGCCGCGCCATTTCACGCTGCTGAGCGCGAATTTTTGCTTTAATTTGCGGATTACCGTTCGCCTCTTTAGACTCCTGAACTACTTCTTGATGTGTCATTTTCAATTTATTTGCGTAATGCCACATCTGGAACGGTACATCAATCGCCGCAATAAAAACCAGAGCACCGACAATCGATAAAAAACAAACTCCTAACATATTTCCAAGGTGCGCACTCCCCTGTTTCAATGGTTCAAGAGCAAGACCAAATATTGCATTTTTTTGGCTAGACACAACCATATATGCAACACTTCCAACCAAAATTGTCTTAGCAATTGCTTTCAATAATTCAACGCCAGACTTGGCGGATATCATGTTGGTCAATCCAGACAAGGGATTCATGCGTGAAAAATTTGGCTGTAAAGCTTTGGCACTAAATAGCCACCCGCCTATCAGCAATGGTGAGCCGAGTGCGACAATAATCAGAAATCCTGCAATAGGGGCAAACGCCATTAAAACGTCAAAAAGTTTCGTTGCAATATGTGAAAATAGCATGTCTGGATCGTATGCTAATTCTCTCTCCATCGACAATCCGGCAATGAGTACATGATTGAGCTGCCGGATCAAACCTTCACCAGACATCCATAGAGCTCCGCCTGCAGCCAATAAAATAGTACAGGTTGATAATTCTCTTGAACGGGGAACGTCACCTTCTTCACGCGCCTGTTCCAAGCGCTTCTGTGAGGCGGGCTCGGTTCGTTCTAAATCACTATCTTCGGCCATTGCCGCCCCCCATTCTTTTTCAATGTTCGATCAACGCATTAAATTAACCGATTTACAGCTACGATTATTCCTGAAAATAGCCGCTGCAGATGCTACGAATAAGGGAGCGTTCCCCCCTTACTTCGAGAGAATAGGATTAGGTTTGAATTGGATAGATGTATAGACGTAAAAACGGCGACAATAAATGTCGCCGTTATAATTTATATGCTGTCTTATTATTAAATTTTAGACATATTTTTAGCCCAAACTAAAGCAGATAAATGTGCCTTGTTAACATCAACAGGATTGATATGCAAGGACTCTGCTAATGAGCCAACAAGCATACTATTTAATTCACATGCCTCAGCCAAAGCAAGATAGGGGCCATACATACCACTTCTTGAAATTAATGCCTCTACAACTGCTTCAGGCAGTTGTATTGACGACAGAACTTCTTCCATTGGTATACCAAGCAACCGATCTAGCAAAGAAAACATTCCTGCAACAAACAGATTTTCAGCTTCTGTTTTAGACATAAAAGGTTGGCCCAACAATTCAGCAAAACGCCCTCGGACTATTGCCGTTTCTAGCAAGACCGGTGAACTTCCTGTACTTGCTGTCGCCAATAACAGAGATAGCCAACGATAAAGTGGACTATAACCAAGGATAGTTACGGCATGTTTAAGAGACTGCACTTCAGTCCGCAAGCCAAAACCGGCAGAATTAATGTATCGCAATAATTTATACGCTAATGCAGCATCGCGTTTAACAACAGTTTCTAGTTGTTGAACATCGGCATTTTTTCTAATCATCTCCATCAATTGCAAGATCGTAGTCTGTGCCGAGTTCAAACCTTTATTACTTGGATTCGGACGTGGCATAAGATGCAATTTGCCAACAAAGCTATCCAAGCCTAATGCCGCACAAGCATCGAAATCTTGCCATGTTGCCACTTTACGAGCAACCATACGAACATCAGATTGCTTCAGAGCAGCATACATTTTCGCCTGCGCAGCAAAATTCCCGGCATTTAATTCCACTTCAATATATGAAATTTGAGAGAAGAAAGAACGCTCAAGAGTACTTAAATCTGCCCCTCTCATGCAAATTCCAAATCCAAGTTCACGCAACTCTTTGATTAATTCTAGCGTAGCGCCGTTCGTAAAATTTTGCTTAGATAAAATTAAAACAGTGTGTTTTGGCGACAAAAGTTTTAAGCCTTCGGCCTGCAACAATTCCGGCACTGCTTCCAAAAAAAGTATACTATCTCCAAGCAAAAATCCGGATTCTTCATCGTGAAGTTGTTCAGCAACAAACTCCATTAATGAACTTAGATCCGTTGAAGTTAAATCAACAGCCTGGTTAGAATTTTGCCATGACAATTGAAAGCCAATGACCCTTTGTTTCGGATCAAGCAGTGGTTCTCTGACTATAAAATTCACTTCGTTCATAAGTGGATTATCTGGTTAGTTAATGTAAATTGAGTTAAAACAATATTTTCTAAAATCCAAGACTATCAAGTAAATCGTCAACCTGTCCTTGACTAGAGACAATATCTACTTTCCCTTCTGGTTTTATCTGCGGTCCATTTAGCAAGCTGTCACTTGTCTCGTGTTTTATCTCATCAGGTGAGTACTCAATTAAAAGTTGTACCAATTGCTGTTCAACATTTTGAACAAGCTCGGTCACTTTCTTGATTACCTGACCAGTCAAGTCCTGAAAATCTTGGGCCATCATGATGTCCATCAGATGTGCTTTTGTTTCAACACTATTCGCATTCGCTTGCTTTAAAAATTCCATGGTTTGAGCTGCCAATTCTTTATATTGCTCCACAGAAGAGGATTGATCTAACAAACCCCGCAGTGCTATCGAAATTTTCTTTGCACCATCATCAATTGTGGCTTGCAAAGGGATAGCAATATCGGTCGCATTTAGCACTCGTTGTGCCGCTTGCTCGGACATCTTTGCTACATAATCGAGCCTATCTCTTGCATCAGGAATATCTTCAGCTGCCCTTTCAAGTAAGTTATCAAATCCTAGACCACGAAGACTATCATGTAGCAATCTAGTCATATGGCCGACGCGCATCAGGAGGTCGTCGTGTTGAGCATTCTCAATTTTTTTTCACTCATCGCCACTCCCTTTAAGTTGGAGCTTAATTAAGCAGGTTTTCCCAATTTTTCAAAGATTTTTGTCAATTTCTCGTCTAAGGTCGCAGCAGTAAATGGCTTCACGACATAGCCATTTGCACCAGCTTGCGCTGCTGCGATAATATTTTCCTTTTTCGCTTCAGCGGTAACCATCAATACTGGTAATTTTGCCAAAGCGGGGTCTGCTCGTATATGTTGCAACATAGTCAAACCGTCCATGTTAGGCATATTCCAGTCTGAAATTACAAAGTCAAAATCACCACTTTTTAACTTTGCTAAACCCAAGGCGCCATCTTCTGCCTCATCAACATTGGAATAGCCGAGTTCTTTCAGCAAATTTCGAACAATACGACGCATCGTTGAAAAATCGTCGACAACTAAAAACTTAAGATTTTGATCGGCCATGAATTACTCCATTATTTCTGTGGGGATACTTAACAACATTATCGGTTAAATTATTCTAAAGTGGAACGAATATTACACAACAACTAAAATTTTACAAATCAAACGCGTAAGGCCCGACTTCCATGCAGTGCAAGATGTTGAAGCACGTTCGCAGGCAACTCGTCTAAAGGCGCTACAACGTGAGTAGCACCAATTGCGATTGCTTCACGTGGCATACCAAATACTACACAAGTTGCTTCATCTTGGGCAAAATTGTATGCGCCAGCATTTTTCATTTCCAACATACCTGCAGCACCGTCTTTTCCCATGCCAGTAAGAATAACGCCAATCGCGTTTTTTCCTGCATAAGTAGCAGCAGAGTGAAACAATACATCGACAGACGGTCGGTGTCTGTTAACCGGAGGGCCGCTATCTAACTGAGTAACGTAATTTGCACCGCTACGAGCCAACATCAAATGAGAATGTCCGGGTGCAATGTATGCATGACCAGGCAAAACGCGCTCTCCACCGACAGCTTCAACAACAGATATTTTACACAGACCATCCAATCTCTTAGCAAATGATCGAGTAAACCCTTCGGGCATATGCTGAGTAATTAAAATCCCTGGACAATCAGATGGCATTTGAATTAAAAAATTTTTAATTGCTTCAGTTCCGCCCGTAGAAGCGCCAATAATAATTAATTTTTCACTGCTCGTTAGCGGATTTTTTATCATTGGCAATGAACCAATTTGAGAATTCTCTGAACTAACGGAATGAATAACACGTGCTTTAATTCTCGCCTTTGATGCAGTTCTAATTTTATCAGCGATCAATTCCGTGTACTCTCGCATTCCACTTTGAATTGACAGTTTAGGTTTTGTAACGAAATCGACGGCACCTAACTCTAAGGCGCGCATGGTGATCTCCGAGCCGCGCTCTGTGAGTGAAGACACCATAATGACCGGCATGGGTCTAAGGCGCATTAATTTTTCTAAGAAATCGAGTCCATCCATTTTCGGCATCTCGACATCGAGCGTCAAAACATCTGGATTTGTCTGCTTAATTAAATCTCTCGCGACCAAAGGATCAGGAGCAACGCCAACCACTTCCATATCTGGCTGACTTCCAACAATTTCACTCATTACACTTCTAATCAGTGCAGAATCGTCGACTATTAAAACTTTAATTTTCATAGAATTGCACTCCGAAAGAAACCACCCTTAAATTGCCATTCAAAATAGGTCTACTTCGCCACCAACAGAAGTCGTCTTAAGACGGCTGGCGTAATCAAGCTCACGTTTTTTAAGCGTATCGTTGTGTTCCACTTTCAGCTTTTTGACCAACACTTTTCCAGTTTTTGGAAAAAAATAGACCTTCCTAGGGTAAATATCATTCAAGTCCTCAGCAATTACACGCATCCGCTCCATTCTCAAATAATCCAAAACAAACTGAGCGTTTCTTTGACCAACATTAATGGCAGTAAAACCACGCAAAACGTTTCCACCGCCAAAGACTTTTGCTTCCATATTTTCACGTTTTGCACCAGCTTTTAATAACTCATTGATCAACACTTCCATTGCATATGTACCGTATCGCATTGAAGCAGATACAGGGTTATCCACATCACCACCACCATCTGGCAACATAAAATGATTCATGCCGCCAACACCAGAAACTCGATCACGAATACAAGCAGAAACGCAGGAACCTAAAACAGTAACGATAAGCATATCTTTACCAGTGAAATAGAATTCACCTGGTAAAATTTTCGCCGCATCACAGTCAAACGTTCTATCAAAATAGACATTCGTAGCAAAATGTTCTTCACTTAATTGGCTCATGGATCAACCTTTACTCGAATCATGCGACATAGACTTGCTACTCTTTGGATGCAGGCTAGCGAGCTCATATACAGTTTTGCCACGAAGTTTAAAATCATCTGAAACATACAAAAAATTTTCAGAATGTCCAGCAAATAAAAGACCATCTTTTTTCATTAAAGGAACAAATTTTTTTAAAATATTCCCTTGAGTTAATTTATCAAAATAGATCATTACGTTCCGACAAAAAATGGCATCAAATGGGCCATTCAACGCCCATCCATCTTCAAGTAAGTTGAGCTGGCGAAATGAAATAAGCTCTCTGAGTTCAGGTCTAATTCGAACCATCCCTTCTTGAGCACCTTTGCCGCGTAAAAAAAATCGACTAATTCGATCTTGTGACATCTTCTCTAAACGGTCGATGTTATATACACCCTTCGACGCTGTAGCCAAGACATTGGTATCAATGTCGGTCGCGACGATTTGTACAGGAGGTTTTAAAGTTCCAAATGCCTCACATAAAGTCATCGCTATTGAATATGGCTCTTCTCCCGTTGAGCTCGCTGAACACCACACGCTGATCAAATCTTTTCGGTTTTTTATATGTTCTGCAAGGATAGGAAAATGATGTTCCTCGCGAAAAAAAGAAGTGAGATTCGTAGTCAATGCATTGGTAAAAGCTTCCCATTCTGATTCTGACCTACCTTTTTCAAGGCTATCCAAATAAGTAGAAAAAGAGTTTATTCCCGTTGCTCTAAGTCGACGAGCCAGACGGCTATAGACCATTTCCTGCTTACTATCAGCGAGAGAAATCCCAGCCTTTTTATAAATCAAATCCCTGACACGATCAAAGTCCTTACTATTAAAGCTAAATTCCTTGTCCGTATCTGACCTAGTCTTTTCCATTAATCTGTACCTTTAGGGCTACTTTTATAGATATTGTTTTTTACTTAAGTCGTGCGATAATTACACTAAAAACGAAGCTTTACATTCTGCGAATCGATTGCCCCTAATCTATCTAGTCGTTTGGTAACTCGTTAAAATACTGCTATCGAAATACAGGCGGAGGTGTTAAAAATATACCGATAGTCAGAATTCTTCCCAATCATCAGATTTTGATTGAGCTGAAGACCCAATGGATTTCCTCGTTGATTGAATGCTTGCTTCGCGTACCTTTGTTGATCCTGCGACTTGTTTTTTTGCTTGTTGATATATTTTTCTTTCGGGCATTTTTGGTTCCGGATTCGAACTAATAGCTAGCTTAAACACGCTAACCGCCTGACCCAGTTCATAAGCCTGCTCTTCCATACTCTCAGCCGCCGCCGCAGCTTGCTCTACTAACGCAGCATTTTGCTGAGTCATTTCGTCCATTTGAGTGATTGCAAGATTAACCTGTTCTATTCCGGCACTCTGTTCCTGACTCGCTGCAGTTATTTCACTCATGATGTCTGCGACATGCTGAACGCTAGAAACAATTTCATCCATCGTTTTACCGGCCTCATCAACCAATTTGCTACCTTGATCAACTTTATCGACTGAATCACTAATTAATGCTTTAATTTCCCGTGCTGCACTCGCACTACGCTGAGCCAGATTCCGCACTTCAGTAGCCACAACAGCAAACCCACGCCCCTGTTCACCCGCTCTTGCTGCTTCTACCGCGGCATTCAACGCCAAAATATTGGTCTGAAATGCGATACCATCAATAACGCCAATGATATCCACAATTTTTCTAGAGCTCTCTTTTATTGAACCCATCGTATCAACAACCTGACCTACTACAACCCCGCCTTTTATAGCAACGCCAGTAGCAGATATAACGAGCTGATTGGCTTGTTTTGCGTTGTCAGCATTTTGTTTCACGGTAGACGTTAACTCTTCCATCGAACTAGCCGTCTCCTCCAATGAACTAGCTTGAGATTCAGTTCTGCTCGACAAATCAGCGTTTCCTGATGCTATTTCTTTCGATGCAACGGTAATAGTTTCCGTTCCGATTCGCACTTGTCCGATCGTTTTTCCCAGACTCTCATTCATCGACTTTAACGCGTTCAAAAGTAAAGCAATTTCATCTTCTCCTGTGACGGTAAGCTGTGAGGATAAATCTCCACTCGCTACGGTTTCTGCGACTTCCAAAGCCGAATGTAAAGGCTGAGTTATACTTTTAGTGATCGTCCATGCAAAAAAAACACCGATCGCGGCCGCAACTGTCAATATAAGTATTAACCATGAACTTAATTTGGAACTAGTTGCAGTTGTAGTTTCAAAAATCTGTTTTGCCGTACTTTCCTGAAAGTCGACGAGCTTATTCATTTCTATAATTGATTTAGTACTCAACGGGTCAATTACAGTTGAAATAATTTTCACCGCTCCTTCTGCGTTAAAAGCTAATGCCTGACCAACAGCGTCTTTAAATGGCTTATCGATTTCCTTATCAATTCTGGCTATTTCAGAGATTATTTTTTTCTCATCTTCACCAAGACCCAACTGAGACAGCTTCTCTTTCGCATCGTCATAACGTTTTCGCTGAAGTTTGACTTTTGCATCTTCTTTTTGCATCTCGGCGACGTCGGATTGCATGCCAATATTACGCATTGCAATACCACCTTCAAACAACGTACTCTTCATCTCATTAACCAAGGCTTGTTTTTGGATAGAGATACTAAGGCCACTGATCATCTCACTTCTATTTTTTGAAGCGAGAGCAATTGATAAGGCAAATGTAATAATAAGACCACCAAGGATGCTACCGAAAGCAACGCCTAATCGTGTACCTATCCGCAAATTACGTAAGTTCATGACATGCCTCCTCTACTCGATAAAACATATGTCAAAGGTGAAATATAAAAATTAATTTTTCTTACGTTAATCCATCACTTACTTCTAGGACGAGTGATCCACCAACCCCATTTCAGGACTCGACATAAGTTTGACAATATCAACCAAGATTAGCATTCTCTCTTCTAAAGTACCTAGACCAATTAAGAAGTCCCCACTAAAAGTTGTTCCCATTTCCGGCGCAGGCCGAACTTGTTCGGATAGCAGTGTCATTACATCTGACACACTATCAACCACCATCCCAACAACTCTGCCATCTATATTGAGTATGATGACCACTGTAAGTTGATCGTATGTTGGCGTGCCAAGATTAAACTTAATCCTCATGTCGACGATTGGAACGATAATCCCGCGTAAATTGATTACGCCTTTGAGAAAATCTGGAGCATTCGCGATTCGAGTAACGGCCTCGTAACCTCTGATCTCCTGGACTTTCAAAATATCAATCCCGTACTCCTCGCGCCCTAAAGTAAAAGCAAGAAATTCATGTATCTCGATGTCTACACCAGATTTTTCCGATTGAGTTGAATCACCTGATACTTGCATAGTTTGTGCCATTTCATTTCCTCCATTAAATTACTTGCCGATACCCGATCTAACGAGCCGAGCGCAATAATGCACTGACGTCCAAAATCAGGGAAACTCCACCATCACCTAAAATAGTAGCACCTGAAATTCCCGGAATTTTTTTATAATTTGACTCGATATTTTTCACTACGACCTGCTGCTGCCCGACCAAATCATCAACAAATAATGCTGCTTTTTTTCCGTCAACT
>JANYFV010000150.1 GCA_025359635.1 Undibacterium sp.
CCCTGCGCGATCGGGTGGTGGAACGGGCAATCGTTCTTGCTTTGATTGGCGTTCTTGAGCCACGTTTCTCGCCGCGATCAATTGGTTTTCGACGTGGACTGAGCACGATTGACGCATTTCGAATCCTGGACCTGGATTTGAAGACTACCAACAGAAGAGTAATGGGCAAGATCGACTTGAAAGATGCTTTCGATCGTGTTCCTCATAATCAACTGTTGGACATCCTCAAGTTGTACGTCGGGGATCAAAAGCTGATTCAATTGATTGAAAAGTTCATCCGACGACCGTCATGGCGCAACAAACAGGGGAAACATCACATCGGGCTCCCGCAGGGCGGGCCGCTGTCTCCGACTCTCTTCAACGTTTATCTCAATCACGTCCTTGATCGCGTTCTGAAAGCGCGACATCCAGACGTGATCTTTCTGCGATTTGCTGACGATATCCTTCTACTGTGCGAAAGCCATGCTCAGTTGGACGAACATCGAACCGCACTGACACAGATGCTCACCGGGGCGGGTCTGCCCGTGAACCGGCGAGGTGGCAGAGCGGCGCAATCGTGCGTAACAACGCTTTTTGGGCATGCTTTAGCTTAAACGTCGGCGACGAATAGGGCTGAAATCGACCCAACAAAAATTCCTGCCGATAAACCGGCTTTTTGCCTAAATTTCGTCTTGAAGAAATGGATCGACCAAGCTGAGCGCCAAAATTGGTGGTCGTCCCTTGGCTTCAGAATGGGAAAACATCAACCTAGCGGAGTAAAGAAGTCTAGCGGCCTGATAGCGTCGAGCGGCGGCGGGTATCGGACATGCGTCGCATGTTTAACACAACCGCGAATAATCGCTCAGAACTTCGATAATCGGATGCACTCGAGACGGGAGCCGATGCCGCGGGTGAATCCTTTTCGACCGGAATTGTTGGGGCGGATTTAGCGTGCTCAAAATCGTTTTTCATGACTAAATTCCTAAAGACGCCTTATATAAGTTTCAAATTCCTTAACGCTTATATGAACAGCGCAATATATATGCCAGTTCCTCTATTTATTTTTTCTCAGGTTCACCATAGGACGCTTGCGTGCTTAGCGGTTGTACCGATTGGATATTATCGGATGGAATCGGCAGAGGTGCCGAATGATCAGCAGCGAAGCACTCTTATCGGCGTCGCGCAATTTGCTTTTGACTATGCGTTTGATTTAGGAACCACACCGTGCAAATGGCGCGCGACTTGCGTTAAATAAGTAGTAAATGTGTGCAAATTTGTCTCACTAAACAAACAATGCGGATACCCAATGTCACCAACAGGTGGGACGTCGGCGCACACAGTTACTCCATTTAATTTCAAGCACATATTCGTTACTCACGATTCGTACGCATGCTCCACGTGTTTACCGCTTCCATAGCTATGATTCAGGAGGATTGCACATGAAGACCCTGGCCGATGCACCTAAAGCGACAAAGGCGTCGAAACGCCGCAGTTCAATTGCGACTGCTCCTGCACTTACATCGACATCGGCTGATTCCAATTTTCCGGATTCCAAGGGAAGTTCGAAGGGTGTTCAAACTCTTAGCGGTCCGGTCTTGTCCAACAAGACTGAGAGCGTGATGACGACCATCGACACCATGAATCTTGAATTGCTGCTGCACGCGCTGGTTGACTTAAAAAAGGGCAACTTTTCGGCGCGCTTGCCGGTGACCTGGACCGGTCTTGAGGGCAAGATTGCCGACACCTTTAATGACGTGATCGACCTGAACCAACGCATGTCGGCCGAGCTTGAGCGCATGAGCCGCGTGGTCGGTAAAGAAGGTAAGATCACTCAGCGCGCCTCGATCGGTGAAGTGACCGGCTCATGGGCGGCGTCGGTTTCGTCCGTGAACGCGCTGGTCGGAGACTTGGTGCTTCCGACGCGCGAAACGGCGCGCGTGATCGGCGCCGTGGCGAAAGGCGACTTATCGCAGACGATGGCGTTCGAAGTCGAAGGGCGTCCGCTGGAAGGCGAATTCTTGAGAACCGCGCGCACCGTGAATACGATGGTGGAGCAGTTGGGCTCATTCGCCGCCGAAGTGACGCGCGTGGCCCGCGAAGTCGGAACGGACGGTAAGCTCGGCGGTCAGGCGCGCGTCGAAGGCGTCGCCGGTACGTGGAAAGATCTGACCGACAACGTGAATTTGATGGCGTCGAACCTGACGAGCCAGGTGCGTAATATTGCGACTGTGACGACTGCCGTGGCGAACGGCGATTTGACCAAGAAAATCACCGTCGACGTGAAGGGCGAGTTCCTCGATTTGAAGTCCACCATTAATACCATGGTCGATCAGTTGAGTTCGTTTGCATCCGAAGTGACCCGCGTGG
>JANYFV010000183.1 GCA_025359635.1 Undibacterium sp.
AGCTTGAAAATCAGGACCGACCATTTTATCCATAAACGGGGCGAATAATTTCTTCATGAGGTTGCCTTCTGAAGTGCCGTGCATAGACCAGGTAATTTTTGTTACACCAGTTTGCGCTTCGAATAACATGGCACCAGCGGATGGCTTGCCCATGCCTTCAAAGTGTAATTCATAATCGATCTTTTGATACTCGATGGCGGCGGTGAATTTCATGCCGCCATTGCCCTGAGATTTACTTTGCCAATCCCAGCCTGCACCGGCACCAATCGCGGGGCCAGAGTAGGTCATTTGCATAGCTGGATCGCGTTGATTCCATACTGACCATTTTTTCCATTCTTTAGGATCGACCACCAGGGCATAAATCTTCTCCGCTGGCGCGTTGACGGTGATGCTGCGCGAGACAGCATATTCGTTCGGTAGCATTATGGCGATCATCAGAATGATGATGACTAAACCCAATAGGCTGCCGAATATCCATTTTAGTATTTTCATTGATGACTCCATTTTTTGATGAGTTGTTGGTGAAAAATATGATGCAAATAATTTTACGATGTTATCTAACTCTGCCTACCGCTTTTTCCCATTCTTGCATTAACTCGCCCACCTGGTCTCTGCTCATCGATGGTAAAAAACGCCGCTGTTCTTGCCATTGTTGTGCGCATTCTTCCAACCCTTGATATACACCAACCGCCAGGCCAGCCAGGTAGGCTGCGCCTAACGCGGTGGTCTCGGTGATTTTTGGACGTATCACAGGAATGCCCAATAAATCAGCCTGAAATTGTAGTAAGAGATCATTGCTTGCTGCGCCACCGTCGACGCGCAATTCAGTAATCGGGGTGGCCGCATCACGGTTCATGGCTTGCAATAAAACAGTGCTCTGGAACGCGATAGATTCTACAGCGGCGCGCGCGATGTGGGCGACCGTGCTGCCACGCGTTAAGCCGAGGATGGCACCCTTGGCTGTGGGTTCCCAATACGGCGCACCCAGGCCCGTAAATGAGGGCACAAATACTACGCCGCCAGAATCGCTGACGCTGGCAGCAAGATTTTCAACCTCGGCAGATTGAACAATGGCCTTCAGACCATCGCGCAACCACTGCACCACGGCACCACCAATGAAGACACTGCCTTCCAACGCATAATGTGCATGTTCATCGATTTGGCAAGCACGAGTACTGATCAGGCCATTGCTGGACGTGGCGCATTTTCTGCCCGTGTTTAACAAGAGAAAGCAGCCTGTACCATAAGTGTTTTTTGCCATGCCAGGTTTGAAGCAAGCTTGTCCGAACAGTGCTGATTGTTGGTCGCCGGCGATACCGGCGATGGGAATTTGAGCGCCGAATAATTGAGTGCTGCCAAATCGATGACTCGATGGATGTACCTCAGGCAGAAGCGCGCTTGGAATCTCAAACAAGGCCAGCAAGTCTTCGTCCCAAACGCCTGTATGAATATTAAACAACATAGTGCGTGAAGCGTTGCTGACGTCGGTAACGTGGCATTGTCCTGCACTTAACTGCCAGGCCAACCAAGTATCTACCGTACCAAAAGCCAGTTCACCACGCTCGGCTTGTTGCCGCGCACCCGGGACATGATCGAGTATCCATTTGAGTTTAGTTGCAGAGAAATAGGGATCAAGTATCAGGCCGGTTTTTTGCTGGATGGCGGAGGCATGGCCTTGCTCGCGCAATTGCGTGCAATACGCTTCAGTGCGGCGGTCTTGCCAGACAATGGCATTGAAAATTGGTGCACCGGTCTGGCGATTCCAGACTATTGTGGTTTCGCGTTGATTTGTGATACCCAGACCAGCAATATTTGCCGCTGTGATACCGGTTTTACGCAGAACTTCGTTGGTGGTGGATAGCTGACTTGCCCAGATCTCTCTCGGGTCATGTTCGACCCAACCTGGCTGTGGAAATATCTGACTAAATTCTTGCTGCGCCGAGCCGACGATATTACCCGCCGGATCAAAAATAATACTGCGTGAGCTGGAGGTACCTTGATCGAGAGCGAGTAAATAGGCCATGATGTTTTCCAGATTATTACGCTGGGATATCGCAGCGTAGTGTGCTAAAACCTTAGGTAACCAAGTTAGAAATGATTTTTTCTGCGTCGCAAAATAGTGCCTGTTAATCCCATACGGTATCGCCAAATACTTCCATCTGTGTCAGATACAAACGTAAATCCAATTCATACTGATGGTAGTTAGGCTCCATGTAACTGCAGAGTTTATAGAACGCCTTGTCGTGTTCTTTTTCTTTTAGATGAGCGAGCTCGTGCACCACGATCATCTTGAGAAATTCTTCCGGTACTTGTTTAAATAAACTGGCGATGCGGATCTCGTGTTTGGCTTTGAGTTTTCCGCCTTGCACGCGCGAGATATAAGTGTGCGTGCCTAAGGCATTTTTGATGACGTGCAGCTTATTGTCGTACACGATTTTACTAATTTGTTCGCCATTGCGCAGGCTGATATTTTTGATTCCCTGAACATATTCGTACAGCGCTTTGTCGGTACGTATCTCGTGGACTTTGTTGTACTTTTTTTGCAGCAGCGTGGTGAGCTGCCCGTTCTTGATCAAGAGCTTAACCTGATCTTGCAGATGATCAGGGTAAGCTTTGAGATAGGTGAGTTCTTGCGCGGCTTGTGTCACTTTACTTACGCTACATTTATTTGACGTCGAGTAACTCAACGTCGAAGACTAACGTGGCATTGGGTGGAATGACACCGCCGGCACCGCGTGCGCCGTAGCCCAATTCTGCTGGAATAATCAGGGTGCGTTTGCCACCAACCTTCATCCCTGCGACACCTTGATCCCAGCCCTTAATTACTTTGCCTGCGCCAAGTGGAAAATTGAATGGACCGCGTCCGACCGAGCTGTCAAATGCTGCACCATGCTGTTTCGCGGCATTGGCATCAAACAACCAACCGCTATAATGAACTGAGACGTTGTTACCAACGATAGCTTCTTTGCCTGTGCCGATTGCTACATCAATTTTCTGCAAGTTTGGGGTGACTGCTACAGCGCTTGCGACCGGGGCGGCGGCTTCTTGCGCCAAAGCCTGTGACATAGACAGGCTGCTTGAGAATGCGATGGCAAGTGCGAGTGTGATTCTAGTTGATTTCATGCGGGTTCTTTCTGAGCTAAGGTTGAGTAAAGGATGATAGCGGAAAGTGAAGCTAGACTTTATTTTTTCCAGATTTTTGCAACTTTGCTTCAAAAGCCATATCAAATTTGCTGGCTTTTTTTGGTGCTTGTTTGCTGACACTGTTTACAAAGCTGACGAAGGCATCAATTTCTAAAGGGTCGTTGAGTTTTTCGCTGCTACTTGTGCCATTGCCGCTGTTGCTCAGTACCAGGTAGAACAGACCATCAGATGTAGTGACCATAGAGTAGGGCGCCTGATTGCTGCGGTCTTTCAGCCGTAGCACGGCATTGCTAGCCTTGGTTGAGCGGGCCGAACGTGCCATCAGTGAATCCCGTATTTGCGTAATATTTTTTGCATGGTTCCGTCGTTCTCAATTTCTTTATTGATTCGGTTCAATTGGGTTATTTTTTTGTCGCTCATGTTTTTATTGCAAAGCATGTATAACTCGATGCTCTTGTATTTGGTAATACGGCTGATATCTGCACCATAGCCTTGTTCTTGCGCGATATACATTCCCCGGTGTTCTGCAACTATCCAATAATCTATGCGATTAATCATCAGCAAATTGGGATTTTCATCGTCGTTGGCAGCGAATTCTATCTTATATCCTTGTTCAGCCAACTCTATACCAGTTGCCGAACCTTTATACGAGCCTATACGAAAAGGTTTTGCATTTTCTATCGTTTTTAAAATGTGGTCGTTGCTGTTTTTCGCATACAGCACCCAATCTGTGGTGGTTAAGGGACCGACCCACGCGAATAGATTTTCTCGATCCGGGGTGCGACGTAAATTCAACAAACAGGTATTCGTTTCGGTTTTTGTCGCTCGTAAGCCGCGCGCGAGTGAGGTGCTGCTGATACTTGAAGTTGCCCCAGTACGTTTGATCATTTCTTGTACTTTTTCGGTGAGATATCCTTGTATTTCTTTGGTCTTTGGGTTGGTGTAACCGTAGGGGGCAAATTCCTGGATGATGAGCTGTATGTTTTCTGCCCGCGCAAAGGCGGGCAGTAACACAAGGTAAGGCAAGAGCAGCTTTATACTCAATGAAGGCATAAAAAGTGAAGAATATGGCTTGGTAAAAGTGCGTCAGTATTTGCGATAAACCCGCTCCATACCCAGGCCTTAATTGTTTGCACG
Source organism: Undibacterium sp. (assembly GCA_025359635.1). Lineage (GTDB taxonomy): Bacteria > Pseudomonadota > Gammaproteobacteria > Burkholderiales > Burkholderiaceae_D > Undibacterium. Next base: position 4,282 of record JANYFV010000183.1, read on the forward strand.
CTTAAAATTCTTCCCAATCATCTTTACTTGCCGCCGCGCTTTTCAGTGCAGGTGCTTTTTTCACTGCAAGTGCCGACGGTTTTTTGGTGGCTGGGCTTACCTTTGGGCTGGCCTGTGCTTTACTGGTAAATGAAGTGTCGCGGTTTAACTTGAACACACTGACGGTTTCGGCCAGATTGGCGGCTTGATTTTGCATACTGGCAGCTGCAGCGGCGGCTTGTTCTACCAGTGCTGCATTTTGTTGTGTGGTTTCATCCATTTGCATCACAGCCTGGTTAACCTGTTCGATACCATCGCTTTGTTCATGGCTGGCCGCGGCGATTTCACTCATGATATCTGCGACTTGCTTGACTGAGGTGACGATTTGTATCATGGTGGCGCCCGCCGAGTCGACCAATTTGCCGCCTGCATCTACTTTCTCTACTGAGTCGTCGATCAAGGTTTTAATTTCTTTGGCGGCACTTGCGGAGCGCTGTGCCAGATTGCGCACTTCGGTCGCGACGACTGCAAAACCGCGTCCTTGTTCGCCGGCACGCGCCGCTTCTACTGCCGCATTTAATGCCAAAATATTCGTTTGAAAAGCAATGCCGTCGATCACACCAATAATGTCAACGATCTTGCGTGAGCTTTCTTTGATTGAGCCCATGGTATCAACTACTTGTCCTACCACGACCTGACCCTTCACTGCGTAATCAGAAGCGGCAACCACAAGCTGGTTGGCTTGCCCCGCGTTGTCGGCATTTTGCTTGACGGTGGAAGTGAGCTCTTCCATGGCAGAGGCGGTTTCTTCCAGGCTCGACGCCTGCTCTTCGGTCCGGGATGAGAGATCGAGATTGCCCGCGGCGATTTGGCTTGACGCGGTAGCAATAGTGTCGGTACCGATTCTGACTTCACCGACGGTTTGTATCAGATGCTCGTTCATATTCTTGAGCGCATCTAATAATTTACCTGTCTCATCATTGGAATCGGAATGGATATGTTGCGTTAAATCACCGTCGGCAATATGTTGGGCGATGTCGACGGCATAGTTTAAAGGTTTGGTGATGCTGCCGATTAACCATAAGCCAAACATGGCACCAAAAACCAGTGCGAAGAGAATAGCGGAGATGGAAAAAATCTTGAATTTGCCAAAAAAACTTTGTGATTGTTCGTATTCTTTTTTTGCTTCATCTAACTGTAGATTGATCAACGCATTCATCGGTTCACGCATTTTCTCGTATAGCGTACTCATTTTTCCATGGAGTAGTTCTGTCGCCAATTTAACATCTTGTGCGCGGGCTGCTGTCATCGCTGGTTTTAAGCCTTCCTCCAGAAAAACCTTGCGGTCGCTGGAAAATTGATCGGCCAATTTTTTTTCATCTGGGGTGATATAGGTAGACAGGTACTCGGCCCAGGTTTTGCTTGCGTCGGCGATGTTTTTATCGATGCTATCCATTTCTTTGGCCATTTGGGCTGGATCACCTGTCAACGCTTTAGCGATAGCCAGTTGGTTGCGATTGATTAATCTGATCACATGATCGAGTTGACCTAAGGCGACCATGCGATCATCGTAGACTGTTTTTATCGAGCTATTCACAGTACTTAAGCCGTAAATTCCTGTTCCTCCTATGGTAAGCATCATTAGCGATAACAATGCAATCATAAAAATCAGGCGAGATTTGATAGAAAAGTCTTTCAGCATGTTGCGCTCCTGGTTTAAGCACTCAAATAGAGGAAATATTTTTTCGGATGAATAGGGAGTTTCAGTATAGGCGCAGAAAATATTTTGGGAAAGTAATATTTGTTACTATTTGGCATGTAAAAAACACTTTGAATAGTGCCAGGTGTATGCTTTGATTCCTTACTTTACATGTTAAATTTAGTAATATTTTTGCCGGTCATTTTTGGCCAAAAAAGCCGCCGTGAAAGTATTTGGCTTTTATTGTTGCTTGTTCAGCATGGCGTAAGAATTGGGCTTCATTGTTATTTAATATTTACAATATGCATTAGGCTGCTATCTTTCTCATTCCATGAACACGCCAAAATCAGAACATAGTGACGATGACAAACATTACTGAACTCTGCCCGTATCCGATTATTCAAGCCCCCATGGCTGGCGGTATCACTACACCTGAGCTGGTCGCTGCAGTTTCTCATGCTGGCGGGCTAGGTTCTTTGGCGGCGGCCTTGCTGTCACCTTTACAGATAATTGAACAGGCGGAACATGTTCGTCGCCTGACGGATAAGCCCTTTGGTATGAATTTATTTGTCCAGAGTAAACCGCAGATAGATTTTGCCGAGGTGGAGTCGGCCAGACAATTGTTGCAACCGGTCTTGTCCGCATTAGGCTGGGATAAATTGCCCACTCCGACACGTTGGTGTCTTGATTTTGAAGAGCAGCTTGATGCATTGATCGTGGCACGCCCCGCCGTTGCCAGTTTTACTTTTGATACCTTGCACGGGAATCAAATGCAGCGCTTGCACGATGCTGGAATTCTGGTGATAGGCACAGCCACCAACTTGCAGGAAACAATCGTCTGGCAGGCTTTGGGCGCGGATGCGGTTTGCCTTCAGGGCATAGAGGCGGGCGGACATCGAGGTACCTTCATTGGCGCTCAGCGAGCGTCAAATTTAAGCATGCTGGCGTTGCTGCAATACTGTGCGCCGCATATGCAAATTCCGTTGATTGCTGCCGGCGGCTTGATGGACGGTGCTGACATCGCCACGGCTCTGGCGGCGGGCGCACACATGGTGCAGATGGGGACGGCATTTTTGACTACCACAGAGGCCGGGACTTCAGCGGTTTATAGAAAGCGCTTGCTCGAGGCGAAAAGCGATACGACTCGTCAGACCCGCGCATTCTCCGGACGTCTGGCGCGCGGTTTAGATAATCAGTTCATGCAATTGATGGAGGCGGTGGCTGAGCAAGTGCCCGCCTATCCGATACAAAATGCGCTTACCAGTAGCATCAGGGCACATGCCAGCAAGTCAAACAACACCGAGTTAATGTCCTTGTGGGCAGGGCAAGGTGTAGCGCGCTGCCGTGATCTTGCAGCGGCAGAACTGATACGGGTGTTAGTGTCTGAATGGCACAGTGCCAGTTAAACTCGAAAGAAGTGCAATGGAATCAGCAGGTCAATACGACTACATCGTCATCGGCGCCGGCACGGCTGGCTGCTTACTGGCCAATCGCCTTACGCAGGACGAGAACATCAATGTCTTGTTGCTGGAAGCCGGGGGCAGGGACGATTACATCTGGATTCATATCCCGGTCGGCTACCTGTATTGCATCAATAACCCGCGCACCGATTGGATGTTTCGTACCGAGCCAGAAGCCGGTTTGAATGGACGCAGTTTGATCTATCCGCGCGGTAAAGTGCTGGGTGGATCGTCATCGATCAATGGAATGATTTATATGCGTGGCCAGGCGCGTGATTACAATGAGTGGGCGGATCTGACTGGCGACGCCAGCTGGCGTTGGGATCAGGTGTTACCACTGTTCAGCAAGAGTGAAAATCATCACGCTGGCAAGAGCGAATTCCATGGTGATAAAGGCGAGTGGCGCGTAGAAAAACAGCGCTTGTCATGGGATATTTTAGATGCCTTCCGTGATGCCGCAGCACAGGTTGGCATACCCAATACTGACGATTTTAATCGTGGCGACAATGAGGGTTGCGGTTACTTTGACGTGAACCAGAAACGCGGCATACGCTGGAACGCGTCCAAGGCTTTTCTACAACCGGCGGCAGGGCGCGGTAACCTCACGATTATGACCGGATGCCAGGTCAAACGCCTGAAGATTAGCAGCGACGAGAATGGTAAACATTGCTCCGGCGTAGAGTTTATCGGTGGTGGTAAAGAATGGATGGCCGAGTCAATTTGCGAAACCATACTAGCGGCTGGTGCGATTGGTTCACCGACAATTTTGCAGCAATCTGGTATCGGCAATGAGGCACATTTGCAGCAAGTTGGTGTACCGTTAGTACATCAATTGGCGGGAGTAGGCGAGAACTTGCAAGACCATTTGCAGATCCGGTCTTCATTTAAAATTACCGGTGCCAAGACGCTCAACACCATGGCCGATAGTTGGCTGGGCAAGGCGAAAATCGGCATGGAATATCTTTGGTCGCGTAGCGGCCCGATGTCTATGGCGCCGTCACAACTCGGTGCGTTTACCAGATCGGATGCAACGCAAGTGACGCCGAATCTGGAATACCACGTGCAACCACTCTCCTTGGATAAGTTTGGCGATCCTTTGCATGCGTTCCCCGCATTTACCGCCAGCGTCTGCAATCTGCGCCCGACTTCACGCGGCACGGTAAGAATCGTAACCAATGATCCGATGGCGGCACCGAAGATTTCGCCGAATTACTTGAGTACCGTGGAAGATAGAAAAATCGCAGCGGCGTCCTTGAGCTTAACCCGCAAAATTGTGGCGGCACCCGCTTTGCAAAAATACGCGCCGCAAGAGATGAAACCGGGTGCCGAATTTCAAACTGAAGCAGAGCTGGCGAATGCCGCGGGCGATATCGGCACCACCATTTTCCATCCGGTGGGCACCTGCAAAATGGGCCGTAGTGACGATGTCACCGCGGTGGTAGATAGTCAATTGCGGGTACTGGGGATTGCTGGCTTGCGCGTGGTTGACGCCTCTATTATGCCGTCTATCACTTCGGGGAATACCAACTCGCCGACCTTGATGATCGCGGAGAAGGCGGCGCTCAGCATATTGGCAATGCGGGGCAAAACTGTGGTGTAATGATTAGATAAGCTGAACTGGAATGTCGTGTGAAATCGCGCAGCTGACGACTTACCGTAGTTATACTGTATTGTTGAAACCTTGCTGTGCTGGTTACTATATAAAAATAATAACAGTCTGTCGCCAGATGAATTTTGGTATTGTCATGCTTGCAAAAAGTGGACAAGGACAGCTTACAACGAGACCGATTGCTTCGATAAGGAGATCAGATGACCGATGTCATTCTGGAGACAAAGCACTTGACCAAAGAGTTCAAGGGATTCACTGCCGTGAGCGACGTGAATCTGCAAGTTCAGCGCGGGCATATCCATGCCTTGATTGGTCCTAACGGCGCTGGCAAAACCACCTGCTTTAACCTGCTGACCAAATTTCTTGTCCCCACATCGGGACATATTCTTTTCAACGGAAAAGACATCACTGCAGCGAAACCTGCACAGATCGCGCGTCAGGGGATTATTCGCTCTTTCCAAATTTCTGCGGTATTTCCGCATCTGACAGTCTTACAAAACGTGCGTATAGGTTTGCAACATCGTCTGGGTACTTCTTTCCATTTCTGGAAAAGTGAAAATACGCTGAACCGTCTCAATGACAAGGCCATGGAGTTGCTGGCTCAGGTCGATCTGACTGAGTTTGCTGATAGTGTGACGGTGGATCTGCCGTATGGTCGCAAACGAGCATTGGAGATCGCCACGACGCTAGCGATGGAACCAGAACTGATGTTGTTGGATGAACCTACTCAGGGCATGGGGCACGAAGATGTGCATCGTGTCACTGAGCTGATCAAGAAAGTCTCTGCTGGCCGTACCATTTTGATGGTGGAACACAATATGAGCGTGGTCTCCGGTATCTGCGACAAAATTTCTGTGTTGCAGCGTGGTGCCATGCTGGCGGAAGGACGCTACGACGAAGTGGCAAATAATCCTAAAGTTATGGAAGCCTATATGGGCACCACGGCGGGTGAGTTGGAAGGAGCGCACGCATGAGTGCAGGTATGAGTAATCTAGCGACCCCGGCTCTGGAGATCAGCCATCTGCAAGCCTGGTATGGCGAATCACATATTTTGCATGACGTGAATCTGGTGGTGAATCAGGGTGAAGTCGTGACTTTGCTAGGGCGCAACGGCGCTGGTCGTACCACGACCATGCGCGCCATTATGGGCTTGACCGGCGCACGCACGGGCTCGATAAAGATCAATGGGGTTGAAGCTATTCATCTGCCTACCTATAAAGTAGCGCATTTGGGAGTGGGTTATTGCCCGGAAGAGCGCGGCATATTTTCCTCCCTGTCTGCCGAAGAAAATCTGATGCTGCCACCCTCAGTGTCGCGTAGTAATGAAGGCATGTCGGTAGCAGAGATTTATGAGATGTTCCCGAATCTGGCTGAGCGCAAAAACAGCCAGGGTACGCGCTTGTCTGGCGGCGAGCAGCAAATGCTGGCCGTAGCGCGCATCTTGCGCACCGGCGCCCGCTTGCTATTGCTCGATGAGATTTCTGAGGGCCTGGCACCTGTGATTGTGCAAGCCTTGGCACGGATGATTACGACCTTAAAAGCCAAGGGTTACACCATCATCATGGTCGAGCAGAATTTCCGTTTTGCAGCACCTTTAGCGGATCGGTTCTACGTGATGGAGCATGGGCAAATTGTCGAGTCTTTTGCCGCAGCCGAATTAAACGAAAAAATGTCAGTGTTAAACGAATTGCTGGGAGTTTAAATTTTTAAGCAGTGTGTTAAGTAGTGTTCAGTGTTTGTACAGCAGGTTCTTATCAATAATAACGATTGGAGTAGACGCATGAAAACAACATTAAAAGTGGCAACATTAGCCGTTTCCGCAGCACTGGCTAGTTTTTCATTGACAGCATCAGCGCAGATTTCCGGCGATGTAGTGAAGATAGGTTTTATTACCGATGTGTCCGGTTTGTATTCAGATATCGATGGTCAGGGCGGTGCTGAGGCCATCCGTATGGCAATCGCCGATTTCGGTGGTACGGTCTTGGGAAAAAAGATCGAGCTGGTTACCGCAGATCACCAGAATAAGCCTGACATTGCGGCCAGCAAGGCGCGTGAATGGTTTGACCGGGATGGCGTCGATATGCTCATCGGCGGCACCAATTCTGGTACTAGCCTGGCGATGTCCAAAGTGGCGCTGGAAAAGAAACGGCCCTTTATCGCGATCGGTGCCGGCTCTGCACGTTTGACCAATGAAGAATGCACGCCAAATACCATTCACTATGCCTACGACACGGTGGCATTGGCCAAAGGTACTGGTGCGGCCGTGGTTAAGCAAGGTGGCAAGAGCTGGTATTTCTTGACGGCAGATTATGCTTTTGGCGCTTCGCTGGAAGGTGATACCACGACGGTAGTAAAGGCAGCTGGCGGGACTGTTGTTGGCGCGGTTAAACACCCTTTATCTGCGTCTGATTTTTCTTCATTCCTATTGCAGGCTCAGGCTTCAAAAGCACAGATTCTTGGCTTGGCAAATGCCGGTGGTGACACCATCAATGCGATTAAGGCAGCGAACGAATTTGGCATCACCAAAACCATGAAGTTGGCGGGTTTGTTGATGTTCATCAATGACGTTCATTCCTTGACCTTGAACCTGACGCAGGGTATGTATCTGACCGACAACTGGTACTGGGATCAAAACGAAGAAACCCGCACTTGGGCCCGTCGCTATTTCGGGAAAATGAAGAAGATGCCTTCCAGTCTGCAAGCGGCAGATTACTCGGCCACGTTGCAGTATCTGAATGCAGTTAAGGCTGCAGGTACGGATGATACGGAGAAGGTTCTGGCAAAATTGCACTCCATGAAAATCAATGATATGTACGCAAAAAATGGTGTAATCCGTGGCGATGGCAGCATGATTCATGACATGTTCTTGATGCAGGTGAAGACGCAGGCGGAATCGAAATATCCTTGGGATTATTACAAAGTCGTGCAAACAATTCCGGGTGATCAGGCATTTACTGCCAAAGCGGACACTAAGTGCGCTGCCTGGAAATAATAGACTCCGGCACGCCTATCAATTTGATTTCCGGGCGTGCCAAAAGCGGACTTGTTTTGTAGGAATAAAAACATGTTGAGTTATTGTTTTTAACCCTCTTGGGTTTTTATTTACGAGCGCCATGGAAATTTTTGGTATCCCACTGCAAGCGATGCTGAGCCAGTTGTTGCTAGGCTTGGTTAACGGCTCTTTTTATGCGATGCTGTCATTAGGACTTGCCGTAATTTTCGGCCTGTTGAATGTCATCAATTTTGCCCATGGCGCCCTGTATATGATGGGCGCTTTTCTGGCCTGGATGGGGATGAATTATTTCGGCATTAATTACTGGGTCATGCTGATTGCAGCACCCTTGCTGGTCGGTTTGTTTGGCATCATCATCGAGAAGACCATGCTGCGCTGGCTGTACAAGCTGGACCATCTGTACGGATTGTTGCTGACCTTCGGGATTACCCTGATGCTGGAGGGTGTCTTCCGGTCTGTGTATGGCGTTTCTGGCCAGCCATATTCAGTGCCGGACGCCTTGATGGGTGCTACCAATCTTGGCTTCATGATCTTACCTAACTACCGCGCCTGGATCGTCGTCGCGTCCCTGACAGTGTGTTTTGCGACCTGGTTTGTGATTGAAAAAACCAAGCTCGGTGCGTATCTTCGCGCCGGTACTGAGAACCCCAAACTGGTCGAGGCTTTCGGCGTCAATGTGCCGTTGATGGTGACCCTGACCTATGGCTTTGGCGTGGCGCTGGCTGCCTTTGCCGGGGTGCTGGCAGCACCGGTGATACAGGTCTCGCCATTGATGGGTTCCAACCTGATTATTACGGTGTTTGCGGTGGTGGTGATCGGTGGCATGGGCTCGATACTGGGTTCGATCTTGACCGGGCTTGGCCTCGGTATCATCGAAGGCCTGACCCGCGTTTTTTACCCCGAACTGTCAGCTACGGTGGTGTTTATCGTGATGGCGATCGTGTTGATGATTCGCCCTGCTGGTTTGTTTGGCAAAGAAAAGTGATTTGGAGATTTTATGATTAAAAAAATTACTTATGGTGTTGCTTTGGCGACTTTGTTGATTGCCCCGTTTATCGTGTATCCGGTATTTCTGATGAACCTGTTGTGCTTTGCCCTGTTTGCCTGTGCCTTCAATTTATTGATCGGTTTTACTGGCTTATTGTCCTTTGGCCATGCCGCCTTTTTTGGCGGGGCTGCCTACATCACTGGCTGGGCCTTGAAGTCCGCCGGATTGCCAGTGGAATTGGGTTTGTTGCTGGGAATGGCTGCCGGTGCTGGCATTGGGCTGGTGATGGGCAGTCTCGCGATACGCAGGCAAGGCATTTATTTTACGATGATCACTTTGGCGCTGGCGCAAATGCTGTATTTCGTTTTCCTGCAAGCCAAGTTCACCGGGGGAGAAGATGGTTTGCAAGGTGTGCCACGCGGCAAGTTACTTGGTATGTTAGACCTGAGTTCAGATTTGAGTTTGTACTATGTGGTGCTGGCTATAGCTGTGGCGGGATTTGCCTTAATAGTACGAACCATACATTCTCCGTTTGGCCAAGTTCTGAAGGCCATCAAAGAGAATGAGCCGCGTGCGATTTCACTTGGTTACGATGTCGATCGTTATAAGTTGCTGGCCTTCGTGTTGTCCGCTGCGCTCGCCGGTCTGGCGGGCTCAACCAAGACGCTTGTGCTTGGATTTGCGACCTTGACGGATGCACACTGGGCGATGTCTGGATTGGTAGTCTTAATGACGCTGGTGGGTGGCTTGGGGACTGTCATCGGTCCGGTAGTCGGTGCAGTGATTATCATTGCATTGGAAAACAAGCTGGGTGATCTGGGTAATCTATTGGCTAACATAACAAGCGTGGAATGGTTTCGCTCTCTGGGTGAATCAGTGACGATTGTTACCGGGTTTATTTTTATCATCTGCGTCCTGGCTTTCCGGCGCGGAATTGTCGGTGAAATCAGTGCCCGTTTTACCCTGCTGAAAAAACTGAGTTAGCGGCGGACATGTTTTTCTTGGCACATCGAAATGCCCTGATTTTCAGGGCATTTTTTATAGCGCATCGCCAACTAAATTCACCCCATTGCTTGATTGGTGTTCGCGTTATAGAGCGGCGGAATAGATCGCAATGGCGTCGTCGAAAGTTATTTCTGTTGGGTTATTCCCTAAAAGCCGGGTTTGTAGCATTGCTTCGCTGGCCAGTTGGACGATGTCTTTTTCCGCTATTCCTACCTCGCGTAAGCGCGTCTCTATTCCCACACGTACGGCTAGGGCTTCAAATGCCTGAATCAGGGCCTCGGTTCGCTGTTCGGCACTGCCTTGAGCTGTTGGTGCGATGATGTGAGCCAATTCGGCATATTGGGCTACCGCGTTACTACTATTGAAACGTAAGACGTGTGGCAAGACCAGTGAATTCGATAAGCCATGAGGGACATGGAAGATACCTCCTATCGGGTACGCCAGGGCATGAACTCCTGCACATGGTGCATTGGCGAATGATTGGCCAGCAAACATTGCGCCTAGCAACATTGCTTGTCTTGCTTCGATGTTGTTGCCATCCGTGCAAGCGAGCTCGATATTCGTCCATAGGAGACTAAGTGCCTGTTTTGCCAGCATGTCGGAGATGGGATTTTTCTTATGTTTGGTGGTGTAAGCCTCAATCGCATGGACCATGGCGTCGATGCCGGTGGCCGCCGTTATCTTGGGGGGCAGGCCTAAAGTTAGTTTTGCATCCAGTATGGTGATATCCGCATATAGCTGGGGAGAAACAACTCCCATCTTGCTGGTTGCCCCAGTGGTTATAATCGCAATCGGTGTGACTTCTGAACCTGTACCTGCGGTGGTTGGTATCTGTATTAGGGGAAGCCCTTTCGACATGATCTTGTCTAGACCATACATACTTTTGAGTGACTGCCTGCCGTTGGCAAGAACGGCGACGAGTTTGGCGATGTCCATGGAGCTTCCCCCACCTATGCCAATGACTAATTCTATTTTTTCCTGCTGCGCTACGGCCACCGCAGTGAGCACTACAGATTCTGCTGGATCGGCAATGACATCGGAAAATACCGATACTTGAAAATCGTTCTTTTCCAGGTTTGCTATGCTAGGTGCCACTAAACCTGTCGCCAGAAAGCCCGGGTCAGTTACGATCAAAACTCGCTTGAAATGCGGGTAATGTTGCCTGACTATCTCGCCTAACATTGCGGCAGCACCTGCCCGACTAATCAGATGGGAAACAGTACGGAAGTCAAAGTCATTCATTGCATTTACCTTTTTGTTGATACTTCAATAAATATTGCCGCTAAACATCATTTTAAATTTGTTACTATCGTTCAAGTATTGGTGCTGATTGTAGTAAGTCTTGTTATCCTGTTCGCTTACATAGACTTCGATAAATAATAATGGATTTTCTGGTTTTAGCTGTAGCGGCTTTTTTGGCTGGATTTGTTGATGCTGTGGTTGGTGGCGGTGGCTTAATACAATTGCCCGCCTTGTTCTCTGTCCTACCAAACACAGTGCCAGCTACTCTGTTTGGTACCAGTAAATTGGCTGGGATTTGGGGAACATCCGTAGCCGCAATGAATTATATGAGGGCAGTGCGCCTGCAATGGAGTGTGGTTCTTCCTTCTGCCGTGGCTGCTTTTCTATTTGCATTTGCCGGGGCATTTACTGTTACCCACATACCCCCGACCTATTTGCGTATGGCCTTGCCATTTATTTTATGTGCTGTGGCGCTTTACACCTTTATGCGCAAGGATCTGGGAACCTATCATAAGCCGATTTATACCGGAGATAAAGAACGGACTATGGCAATGCTGGTTGCTGCGGGAATTGGTTTTTATGACGGATTTTTTGGCCCTGGGACAGGGAGCTTCTTTATATTTTTGTTTGTACGTTTGTTTGGCTATGACTTCTTGCGCGCATCCGCTGTCGCCAAGCTGTTAAATGTCGCATGTAATGCCGCTGCCTTATTGTGGTTTGGCTATAGTGGACATATCATTTGGCCAGTGGGTCTGGCGATGGCGCTCTGTGGGATTTGTGGCTCTTTCGCAGGTAGTCGTTTAGCTATTCGATATGGTAGTGGTTTTGTCAGACAAATGTTTTTGATCGTGGTGACCTGTTTGATATTGAAGACCGCCTACGATGCTTTTTATAAATCATAGTTTGTTTCACGTGAAACAAATCTGAGGATGAAGGAATATTGGTGACTTTTCAAGATGGTGTGATATTTCAGCGTACGGAGACGGGAAGTAGTGAAATCCGTAATGGGAAAGTAGTGCTTCGCCACAATGAGCGCCTGGTCTTGGTGTTAATTGACGGTGTCACTAGTTACGCGCAACTGCGAGCGAAAATGCGTGGCTTGGTGCAACAGAGATTTGATCTGGCTTTGTCTGGTTTGCAGGAGAAGGGTCTCATTTTGGAAATCCTTTTTCCTCTCATCGACCAACATAAGGATGCAATTGCTCCAGAAGTTTTGGTTGATTTTTTGAAAGCGAATTCTCAAGGATCTGCTAGATATTCTGGGAGGAGTGCATCGAGCTCCTTCGATGCGCGTGATCCAGACAATGTGCATGCTTTTTCTGGCATGATTTCTAGCAGTGGAAATTTGGCTTTATCTATCGATACCAGGGCGGAGCCATCTTCGAGGATGTTAAATCATGCGAATCCTTCTGGGGATGCCGATGCAAACGAGGTGGACTTTTTCTTGCCAGTGGATGTGTCTTTGGAAAATATTCCTACATCTTCCAGATCAAAAACCAAATTGGTTCACGTGTATCCGAATCCAGAGAAGAAAAGACGCAAGCGCTCAAAACGAGCTCGGGTAGTAAAAACAAGTTGGCATATTTATGCCTATAGTGGCTTGCTACTTGTTGCTGCCTTCTTGATTCTATATGCAGTTTTCTTTAGATGATTTTTTCGATGGCTCAAATGTAGAGTCAAAAACATTGAAAGTTTCACGTGAAACAGTTCAATATTTTATAAAAACAAAGCAAGAACGAAATAGTTTTTCTGCAAAAAACAACTATAATCGTGCCTCTCCCGATTTCCCTTAGGTCAAAGTAATCCATGTTTTATCCAAAAGAGTTTGATGTCATTGTTGTTGGCGGCGGTCACGCTGGCACTGAGGCCGCCTTGGCCGCTGCGCGCATGGGGCAAAAAACCTTATTGCTAACGCATGAAGCTGGTGGAGGAGATGCTTTCCTCTGTGAGGCGTCGCTACTAAGCGGAATCGATGACGCGAGCCTGAAACGGCAGTTCAGCGCGGAAAGAGACATTGCCTACGAGGCAATTCAGAAGGAGGCAGAACCCCTTCTCGCTCTCTTTACGGGAAAAACGCGACCGACTCCCGACAAACTAATGAAGATCGAGCATTCCATAGGGCGGCTTCGTCGCCAGTTTAACGAGGTTATTGCTCTGGATTACTTCTCCGCGAAGGGGCAAAA
>JANYFV010000085.1 GCA_025359635.1 Undibacterium sp.
GATTTAGCATTGGAATATGCCGACGCACCGCATGAGGTCGTTAGATGAGATGTGATTGCGTGCTGAGTTTGGATACGCAATAGTAATACTGAGCAAATGCCTCGAAAAGACGAGGCGTAAATTTTAGAAAGAATTGTATGTTAGAAATTTCCGATATTTTAAAAGCCAACATTTTGATTGTTGACGATCAACAAGCCAATGTGCTTTTGCTTGAACAGATCCTGCGCAATGCCGGTTACCTGCACGTAAGTTCAACCATGGACCCGCATCAGGTTTGCTCTTTGTATGCAGAGCATCGTTACGACTTGATTTTGCTGGATTTGCAAATGCCCGAAATGGATGGTTTTCAGGTCATGGAAGGCTTGAAAAAAATTGAACCAGATGGCTACTTGCCAGTGCTGGTGATTACTGCGCAACCTAACCACAAATTGCGCGCCTTGCAAGCAGGGGCAAAAGATTTTGTCGCCAAGCCATTCGATATCGTCGAAGTGAAAACCCGTATCCACAACATGCTAGAAGTGCGTTTGCTATATCGAAAACTCGATAACTACAATAAGGAATTGGAGCAAACCGTATTAGAACGCACCGCAGAATTACGCTTGAGCGAAGCGCGTTTTAAGAGCTTTACTGAGTTATCGTCTGATTGGTATTGGGAGCAAGACGCGCAGGGTAATTTTACGCAAATATCTGGCCCTGTGTTCGAAATGATGGGGATAGAAGTAGACGAGTTGATGGGCGTAACTAAGACGACCTCAAGCGGCGGCTGGAATGTGGCCGAACGTGAATTGTTGCACGCCAAAATCGCAGAACGCCGCCCCTTTCTTGACTTTGTCTATAGCCGCACCAATGCCGACGGCACGACGCAATATTTGCAAGTGAGCGGTGAACCCATGTTTGATACTGCCAGTCGGTTTACCGGCTATCGTGGTATCGGAATGGAGCTGACCGATCATCGTTAATTTTATTGAAATAGTTACTGTCCATTATTTTGTTTGGGAAATAGTAAACATTTGAAATAAATATGATTCCGATTCGCGCTTTCGCAAGCGAGAAAGCGAATTACGATGGCGCATCTTTAAAGATGGCTTGCAATTAGCGCTGGGCTGTGATGGCGAAAACTATTGCACGCCTTGCCAAGGTCATAAATCTGAAATAAAATAATTTACAGTCAATTTAAATCCTCCCTCTTAAATTTCTCCTAAGTAAGAATTTAATGGCGTATTGACACCTCATTCATCTATAATTCGCGCGCATCTATGCCAAAATTTGTTTTATTTAAGCCAATTTTGAGGCTAATTTCAGCGCATTATTTTCACTTGCGTAATCGCAAAAAGTTTTTGCGCAAGTACCTGATAGCTAGACATTCATGTTCGCCATTTCCCGCTATTAGCAAGTAAGTTGAAATTTATTTTATCCCTATTACGATCAAAATTTCTTTTATGCCATCCAACTTCGATCAGCGACATCACCTAGTCGACACGGCCGTGATGCAAAGGTCTGGCGCTATTATTGATGTAAGCATCTCGCTATGGGAAAGCCTGGCGCTTGAACTCATTGCAATTATTGGTGAAGAAGGTTTTCAATCGATGTACGCGAGAAGTGCCCATCTCAATAGCGTCGCTTTCCCATGGTTATTGCTCGACCATGTCACGCAAATATCCGCCTCTCGTTTCGCGGGTTTGCAAATTAGCCTTGAGAAGAGAAATCTGACAGCGCCTGCTGAAGTCAATGAAGCTAGCAAAGCCTTGCTCATCACCTTTGTTGATATCTTGGCTTTGTTGATCGGTGATCCGTTAACGACCAGCATTCTGCAAGCGGCTTGGATTGACGATACAAGCGTTCAAAGATAAGCCACGTATACACCCTGGGTTGATGCAGCAAGGATGTGCAATGTGACTGGGCGCTCAGATCGCAATTAATATTTCCATTAATTGAAAGCACATCTTCCAAGGAAGAGCATAGGTGTCTCTTATTCCATGAGCTTGTCAGCGCTCGTCACATCGTCACGTTCGGCGGCACTGCCAGTGGCAGACATAAAAACTTCATCGCAAGGTTTAACAGGGCGTTTTCATAAAGCGCAACTTTGAATGTGAATTTTTAGCGCAAGTCATGGCTCTAGAAAAACAAATATAGAATTTTCTGTGTGCGGTAACGAACAGATAATGTTTCTCAAGCAGCCTATAACGTTAAACATCAAGCGCGAAAACACTTTCTGTTTTGCGATCAACCGGAGAAACAAAATGACGAATAATCTAAGAATTAGCTTCATCACCATTTGCAGCGCTGTCGCTGTGTTGATAGCAGGTTGCAGCAGTATGAAAACGCCTGCAACCGCTGATGTAGCAGTTTCAAAAGCGGCCGTGGACAACGCTGCAAGCGCTGGTGCTGCCGAATACGCACCACTGGAAATGACATCTGCACGTGAAAAAATGGCACTCGCCAATAAGGCGATGACAGACAAAGACTACAAACTGGCAAGCGAGTTGGCAAGTCAAGCACAAGCCGATGCAAAGCTGGCGCAAAGTAAAGCCAGTTCGGCAAAGGCTCGGGCAGCGGCAGATGCCTTGCAAGACGATATTCGGGTGTTGCGTGAAGAGTTAAATCGCTCAAACACCAAGTAAATAATCAAATTTATCCATTAAAAAGTTCAAAGGAAATCATCATGAAAAAGACTCAATTGACGCCAATTTTATTAGCGATTGCAGTATTGTTAGGCGCATGCAGTTCTGCACCAATAACCACGAGCTTGCTCGACCAGACTCGTAGCGACTATGTGATGGCGCAGAATAATCCCAAAGTAGTGAGTTATGCGCCATTAGAAATGAAACAAGCGAGTGAAGCCTTAGCTCAAGCCAATGATGCTGCCGACAAAAAAGTCAGTGAAGAAAAAATCGATAAATTGGCTTATCTCGCCAAGCAGAAAATTGCTTTGACGCAGGAAGTCGCTACGCAAAGATCAGCAGAAGCGGAGATCGTCAATGCGGGAAAAGAGCGGAATCAGATTCGCCTCGATCAACGCACTTTAGAAGCGAATCAAGCCAATGCAAAAGCGAATCAAGCTACTGCGATTGCAGATCAATCTAGATTAGCGGCGCAGATCGCGCAAGGCGAAACCGCCGACGCACAACGTAAAGAGCAAGATGCACAACGCCAAGCACAAGATGCTCAGCGTCAGGCACAAGACTCTCAGCGGCTGGCTCAGGATTCACAACGTCAAACCCAGGAATCACAAGCACGTACCGCACAACTCGAAGCCCAGCTGGCGGATCTGGCAGCTAAAAAGACTGAGCGCGGCATAGTCATCACACTTGGTGACGTCTTGTTCGGCACAGGTCAAGCCCGTCTAAGTCCAGATGGAATGCGCACCATACAAAAGCTAGCTGAGGTATTGCAACAAAATCCACAACGGACTGTCATGGTTGAAGGCTTTACTGACAGCACAGGTTCGACTGCCAATAACCAGGAATTATCAGAGCGCCGTGCCTCAGCGGTACGCAGCGCTTTACAGTTGCAGGGAATTAATCGTGACCGTATTGCGATACGCGGCTTCGGTCAAACCTATCCAGTTGCGGATAACAATACAGCAGAAAATCGCCAGTTAAATCGCCGGGTTGAGATTGTTCTGTCGGATGCAAACGGAAAAATTACCTCACGCTAATCTGATTGTCGAAAAAGTGACTATTGCATGCTATCGCAGACGGTAGCGGCAATGAGTGAAACCGATCCCGCCAAGCGCCATTTTTTATTGTAATTACCCAGGAGTACGCCATGCTAAATTCACACGTTAGAACAACGAACAAAGATATTAGTGTCATTATTAAGGACGCACAAACGCTGTTCCATGATGCCGCTGCATTGACGGGCGAAAAAGCAATCGAGGCACGCCAACGTGCCAGTCGACTGCTCGATACTGCACTAGCTACGGCACATGATGCGCAAGTAAATGCCATAGATGCCGGTAAAGAAATGGCAGCATCAGCGGATCATTATGTAAAAGAAAATCCATGGAAAACCATTAGCGCAGCCGCTAGCCTTGGATTGCTTTTAGGCGTCATTCTTGGTCGAAAATAGCTAGTGTGATGTGAGTTGCACTAGCTTGAAAGTGGTCACCAAAACCAATCCGGATTATCAGTTAGTCTTGGTTGGTTTTACTTTTGGCGAGTTCAAAATCGAGTGTCACACCTGCAAAAATGCAGTCTATCTCGCCCGTCGCGCCCAACTTCAAAGTGCCTTAAAGAAGACTTTAAGGACATAAACCGAATGCCAGAAAGGCAGTGAAGGTGGCAAAGTTTTCTTACAAAGCGTTCGTTAGCGTACAGATAGTTCACATATAAAAGTACACAGTGAAGTGTATTTCTTGAAACCTCACCTAATTGAATAGGATTAATCATGACTAAGCTTGCACACCGTTTTACTTTCACTGCGGCGATTGCCGCTTGTGTACTGATCGTTCCTTTGTCTGGCTGCAACCAGTCGAAAGACACCACTGGCACCGCAGCACCGACCACCATCGGTAATGAAATCGATGATGCTGTGGTGACAACCAGAGTCAAATCTGCTTTGCTGTCAGACGAATATGTCAAGAGCTTGGACATTAAAGTGGAAACCCGCAAAGGCGACGTGATGTTAAGCGGATTTGCTGATAATCAGGCACAGATCGACCGTAGTATTCTGGTCACCAAAAGTGTGCTCGGAGCCAAAAATGTAGACAACAAGTTGAGTCTGAAAGAAGGAAAACAATCGGTAGGTAATAAAATCGACGATGGCGTAATCACGGCTAGCGTAAAAACTGCAATGATAAAAGACCCCCTGATGAAGAGCATGGAAGTATCGGTAGTGACCAGAAAAAGCGAAGTTCAATTGAGCGGATTTGTTGATAGCGATCTTCAATTTAACCATGCGGTTGAAGTGGCCAAAGGTGTAGAAGGCGTTACTAGTGTTGTTAACAATCTACGTGTGAAGAAATAATTTAAAAAAGTTAAACATTAAATACAGGTCGTAAAAAAAGCCACCTTCAACCGAAAGGTGGCTTTTTTATGTCTGTCATTGAGATCGGAATCGGGATCGGGATCGGGATCGGAATCAATACGTCACTTGGTTGATGCACTAGTCCAGGCTGGTTTCCTTCTTGCTTTCTTCAGCCGGAATGAGCGCGACATTTTCTATCTCTTTAGGTGCAATAAAGAAATCTAAGGGCTGCTTCCAAAACCTCTGCACCAAGGTTTTTAGCAAGAGCGCGCGGTGATTGAAGCGAACCTGGCGTGAACGCAAAGCGACCAAAAGTGCCAGGGAAAAACTCACCAGTAAATTGACAGCGCCGATACTGAGTATGCCAAACACAGAGATGCTTATTAGCTGCCAGGTCACTTGATAATTGAGCCCGACCACGGAGGTGGCAAAATTGGTTGCCGAGAAAGTGATATGGCGGATATCGATAGGTAAGCCGAGCATGTTACCCATCGTACCGATTGTTCCTAGCAAAATCCCGAAATAAAAATTACCCATGAGTCCGCCCAGGTTATTTTCAATGTATTGTCCCAGCCTTTGCAAGCGCTCTTGCCCCAGGATTTTACCCAATCTACGTAATTGGCATATGCGTTGCGACAGGCGAGTGTATAAGGCCTGATTATCGTAATAACCTGAGATTAATCCAGCCAGGAACAAACAGACACCAGCGATCATGGCGTGAAAAAGCGCCAGGCTAGTAAATGGATCGATGTCATGCAATAGATGGAAGGCTTTTTCTGTTGTCACTAAATTTTTTCCAGTGATGGCGGCATAACTAATGGCAATCAAAAACGCGGTCGGGATGGCGGTCGCTAGATTGCCCATGACAGCAATGAACTGCGTGCGCAATACCTTGATGATCAGTTCCGCCATACTGTCAATATCAATATGCCGACCGTCATGGCTATGTAAGCCTGCTGCGATACGCGAGGCGGTCATGGCAGGTTGTTTGGTGGCGACAGTAAAATGCAATACATGGATCAACATGAAACCTAACGAGTAATTCAAGCTAAATAAAAAAGCTTCAATTAAAGGTGCGCTGCGTAGATAGGACATCAGTATCTTAAATAACGCCATAAAGCCGATGACAAAGCCAGCCCCTGCCGACGATAAAAACATCGCACCATACACTTGCCGGTTCTCGGCAATATAGTGCTCGCCAGTGCGGCTGGCGTTTTCAGTCACGTTACGGGCAATCAAATCGAGGTTATCGGAAATCAAATCGCCAACAGCATATTTATTGTTGTGCTCCCAAATTAATTCAAGAGCCAAAGCCACCGCTGCCAATCGACGTGGGCGAATGGTAGGCTCGCTGCCTGCGTCGACGATTTCATCGCCTGCAACCGCAGATACAGCGATTAGATCGGCCGGATCAGGCAGATTACCGGTCACGTCTATCAGAAAAAGAAGCTTACGCAAGCGGGTGATACTTTGGGTCAGCACCACCAAGAAATAAGTGAGAGAAATACTGGTACCCATATGGAGTGCATTCTTGCGAATTTTTGTGACGATGATGTCGCATTGGTCTAGCATGACAAGTATTTGCCTTGCGTCTTCGCTTTCATGCGCTGCACCTAAGAGTACGCTTTGATAGCCATCGAGATAGGCGTTGACTTCGACATTTTGTTTGAGAAAAGGCGATTCGAATTTTTCTATTTCAGGGTGGACTAATATAAGTTTCGGTTCCAGCCCGATGGCACATATACGGTAGGACAGGGTGCGGACCGCTTCCAACATGTCGGCCACCGCGATCTGACAATCGATCTCTTTACTATCATCAAAACTGGCATTAAAGTGAGTTTTATCTACTAGGGCGAGAGTGTCAAATAGGGCCAGCCAATCACTCGCAGGAACTGCGCTAATCCATTGGTAATCTGTCTTGACATAAAAAATCTGATCAAGTGCATCGGACAAATAATCCTCACCAAGTGCTGGTGGCAGGATGCGGTAAGAGATGCGTTGCATCAGCTCTGAAAAAAAACCATCATTCGAAAGTATACCCAGATCGGTATAAAGACTGGTGTGACGTCGAGAGGCAAGAATATGTAAAAAATGTTGACGCATTGCCCATGCGTGTTCAGGGTTACCCTTGAGTAGTTGACACAAGCTACGTACATTGGATGAGGCGGAGACATTATCTGCCGGATTTTTTGGACGTAGCAAATCAACTATCTCGATCAGATGTTGGATATCCTTGCTTTCCGGGTCAATATTTTCGATTAAGGCGAGCATGAAATATGAAGTAGACGTCGGTTGATTTAAAAGTAAAGTTTACCTGAGACCGGAAGCTGAATACGTGTTTTAGCGCACTGAACTAGCATTCATTTATGCGATCGAATTCATTGCAATATTTTCTGGCGTAAATTCTCAGCGCGTTTCATCGTCAGGTATTCATCTTTATCCATCTCGTGCAATTGTTCGGGATATTGCTCGGTCGCGGCAAACCAGCTATGTAATCGGTGCTCAAGCTGTACCGCAGGCGGGGCGATGTTGACCGCACCTAAAAAACTATCAATCGCCAGGTAATAACGCATAGTGTTGCGTTCTACTAGCCCCCGCACTCCACCGACGTAACTCACTTGGCCGTTAGCGCCTTTGCCTGTCATTGTAAAACCTACTTTGCTACTGGCGACCGTTTTCAAATACGCTAACAGCGCCATGCGAGCACCAAAATTCATCGAATAGGAATAAGTTAAATGTAAAAAAGTTTTTCCATTATTTATATCCAGTCCTTCCAAAGAAATAACATAATCGCTAGTCCGCAAAGGCCCGTCGTCAGCGGTAAGCTTAATCTGGAAGTACTCTGGCGTGCTGACAATGGCGCTGT
>JANYFV010000206.1 GCA_025359635.1 Undibacterium sp.
TGGAAGCGGCGTTGGCGATTTAAGATTGCTTTAATCAGCGCAGCGCGGGGATAGTTAATTTCGTGTTCCGCGCGTATGCGGCGAATCGCGGCTTGGAGCAGGGTAGTCGGGTACGGTGAAGCGGTCAGGATGGCGCGTGCGAAATCGCCCGCCAAATTGGGTGGGATGTTGTCCGCCTTGCCGAGAGATGCGATGTTGACTAGCAGCCAGAAGATCGAGAGGTGAGGTTTATCAAACGGGGTGCGCTCGATGTCGAGATCATCGAAGTGTTGCTTGATATTCATCGCCATTTCGTTCACGGTGCCGGAGTAAAAAAAGCGAACCGCAATCCGCGCGGCGTTCGGTGCCAACCCCAAAACATAGAATCGATTGTCACCTTTATCTTCAACATAAACCCCATTCTTGATGGCGGCGTAAAGGTTAGCCACGGCAAGCGCGCCTTCGTCGGGGTTGTCCTTTCCTGATTCACCAAATAACGCGACGAGTTCATCTTCGAGCGCGCACTTATCGCGCGACCAAAACACCGTGGATGAGTCACCGACCTGGATACGCTGTCGCGATTCGCGACGCAGCAGATGATTGAGCGCCGTGGTGTAGGCGAAGGCCGCATCTTGCCCGACGGGTGCATTATTGCCCTGCACCTTTCCGAATGAGTTAAATGCATCGAGGTTGAAGGAAACGATATTGGCACCTGAAGACTGCGCGCCCCACACGCCTTTGATTGATGTGTGCAGCCGCTCGATCTCATCCACCCTTCCATTGACCAGACAAAATCCGGGCGCTGCCGTCGGCGCAATTTCTCTATCGTCACTTGTACCAATTGATGCCTGAATCAATGGTCTTTCCGCAATTAGGTTTGGTTCTCCGACGAGACGAAATGAGACGACTGGATTGGTCTCTTTAAACTCGGTAAATCGTTCTGGGAACTTGTGCTCAATGCTGGAAACGCTCTCGGCGTTGCCAAGAAATCTCAACAGCGCAACAAGACCAGCGTCGTTCTTTGCTTTGATCGGCAGTGATTCGATACGTTGAACGAATGCGTCACGCTGCAGTTTTGATCGCTCAGGACTACCTTTACGATCAAGCCCCAACACATACTCTGCCGTTTCCCAAAGTAGGTTTGCCGCAACACCAGAAGTCTTTTTGACAGATTGCGGAACAAGGAAGCGCCGAGCAATCAGTTTCTTGCCTTGAAACTCGCGCGTATCGATGATTTGAACAACGAGTCCATCAGGCGTTAGCTCCAGTACAAATGGAATTTCTTTCCATTCAAATCCTGCTGGTGCAAGTGCACTGTCCGGATCGGTTGCCTTCCGATTGTAGTATTCAACCAGGGCTTGCAGGATCATCCGCGTACCTCACCGCTTTCCCAAGTGGGCACTTGAACCACACCCGCCTGCATTTTCGCGTTGAAAAAGCGTGGCGCAGGATCGCTAACCTGACTGAAATCCATGTCGTACAACATCCAGCCCAAGTCACGTGATTCTGTGATCGGCGGTGTTGACTCTACTGCTTTCGCAATATCGTCCACCAGATTAAAAGCGCATGCAAATTCCCGCGTACCGAGGTAGGGTTGATTGATGCATTGGCCCACGCTCGCGCGTCGTTCAAACATGTCCATGAACTTCGGCAAGGTGTTGTTCTCACCAGCGTTTGGCTGAATTTCCATTGTGGCGTGAAGCCGATACGCGACGTCGCGCAGAAACAATCCCGCACGTTGCTGTCGCTCGTCTTCGACGTAGAGCGCCAAATGCCCCTTGCCTGTACGCATCGCTGTTTCTGCATTTCGCGTTGAGGCAACGGCACCCACTTCGTTGCGGCGCACCGATACCCACTTGATCGGATTCAATACTTCGATCTTGTTGATGCGCCAACGAATCGCCGGTTTCCAAAGAATCGCTTCAAAAATGGATCGTGCCGCTGAAGGCGTGATGATGTCGTAGCTAACGCGTTCGACTTTCATTTCGGGGCGTGTGAAGCAGGCGTAGTCGCCAGTAACTTCAAGTGTGTATGATTTCACCGGCATGTTTTTATCCTTTACCAAGACTGCGCAAAAACCAAATACATAGGCCAATCAATGCCAAAAACCACAATCCCCAGAATCGTGACTCTCTTATCTGGACGAGGGTAAGACGTATTTCTCTCAGTATTTCCCGCAGATACATGATGCCTCCGAGCGCGCAATTCGGGGTCATCATATATTAGTTCCATTGATTTGCAAATACATGATAAATTGCAGTGCGTTCTAAAGACGAGGATTGAAACCATTGTTTTGCTAAGACGAGACGTTGCAATAAAATGCAACGTCTTGTTTTATATTACTAATTTATCTGGTGGCAAGAGTTTGTCATTAGGTGTAATAAGGCCATTTTGACCATAGAGTGCCGGGGAAATGATCGAAAAATAACTCCCCTTGTAGGTAGGCACGATATCG
>JANYFV010000220.1 GCA_025359635.1 Undibacterium sp.
CGTGGCTTGGTTTTTACGGGTTTGCCAATCGAGGTTCTTGCTCATGATTATCCTTGCGTGATGAAATTAAAATGTGACGTCAAATGTCAACGGTAACCGTATCATGCACGCCCATGGCTCTATTAAATAGTGCCAGTTATAAGTTTTTGATGGTACCAATTTATAAGAAGTAGCTATAATAAGCGCTTGCTCATCCCTCTCTGCCCGGTACTGTATGCAAACCTTCAATTTGTCTGATTACCTGTTGCAGTATCTCGATAAAAGCTCGGAGTCTCCACGCAACCGCCAGCTATATCGCCTGTTACGCCAGGCAATTCTTGACCACGTACTACCTGCTGATACACGTCTGCCATCCAGCCGCGATCTGGCAAGCGAGTTGGCGATTTCACGCAATACCGTGCTGTATGCTTACGAGCAATTATTGGCCGAAGGCTATGTCGAAGCGCGCGCCGGTAGTGGTACCTTTGTCGCCGATACGGTGCCAGATGCGGTGCATGTTCCGGCCACGACGATGCGTCGGGCTGCCAGTGACACCGGCATCGCCCAGCTATTACTATCACAGCGCGGCCATCGTCTGGTAGCGCAAGCGGGCGCCGCATCCCAGCAATGGGGCGCGTTTGTTCCGGGAGTGCCGGACGTCACGCAGTTTCCACACAAAATATGGAACACCATACAGAGCAAAATCTGGCGCAAACCACCAATCGCTGCGCTCACTTATGGCCATGGTGGTGGCTACCAGCCCTTGCGTGAAGTCATCGCAGAATATCTGAAGGTGTCGCGCTCGGTCGCTTGCGAGGCTGGCCAGGTCGTCATCACTAGCGGTATCCATCAATCGATAGATTTGTGTTTGCGTTTATTAAGCGACCCGGACGATCTCGCCTGGGTGGAAGACCCGTGTTATTGGGGGGCGCGTAATTTACTCTCCGCCTCTGGCGTAACGATACGGCCAATTAAGGTCGATGCGGAAGGAATCTGCCCCGATGCCGCAGATCTGGCCGCCGTGCCGCGTTTTATTTTCGTCACGCCATCGCACCAATATCCCTTGGGTATGGTGATGAGCCTGGCGCGACGGCGCAGCTTGCTCGAGTATGCACGACAGCACAATTGCTGGATTATTGAAGACGATTACGACAGCGAATTTCGCTACGGTGGCAGGCCGATCGCTTCCTTGCAGGGCATGGACAGCAGCGAGCGCGTGCTATACATGGGCACCTTCAGCAAGACCATGTTCCCAGGCTTGCGGCTTGGTTATCTGGTGCTTCCGCAAGCGCTCAGCAAACCCTTCGTGACCGGCATGGAAGAACTGCATCGCTCTGGTCAGGCACCGCTACAGGCGACCATGGCAGAATTCATGCTGCAAGGGCATTTCAATTCACATGTGCGGCGCATGCGGCTGTTGTATGGTGCCAGGCTCGACTTATTGCAGCAAGCCATCGCCAGCCAATTTGATGCCGCAGAAGTGCATGCAGTCGGCAGTGATGCTGGCTTGCATCTGGCCTTGCATCTGCCTGCGCAATGTGATGATAGAGCAGTGGCAAAAGAGGCGCAGGAACGCGGTATCGCGGTGCGACCGCTATCGAATTATTACCGCGATGTATCCAATGCAAAATCTGGTCTGGTGCTTGGCTATGCTTGTGTTGAAGAGTCCAATATCGCACCGGCTTTTGCCACCTTGGCCGATGTGATCAGGCAGCATATCTAATACCGAAAGGTTTCACCTCAAATGGTCAACCTTTGGAAGGAAGTTTTGCTATAGTGAATACCTTCGTATTAACGTGTCGTGTGTCGTTTCAAGTCCGAGAAAAACATGCTACAAGCCGCCACACCATCGAATGAAGTACAAAGATTGGAAGAGCTCTGCTCTTTAGGTGTGCTAGACACGCCGGCAGAAGAACGCTTTGACCGTATCACGCGCACTGCGCAAACGATGTTCGCAGTGCCGATAGCGCTGATTTCTTTGATCGACAAAAATCGACAATGGTTTAAATCAAAACAAGGTTTGGCTACAGAACAAACTCCGCGCAATATCTCTTTTTGCGGCCACGCGATTTTAGGCGATGGTGCTTTTGTGATCGAAAATGCCGATATCGATCCGCGCTTTATGGATAATCCTTTGGTCACGGCGGCACCCTTCGTTAAATTTTACGCAGGCGTACCATTATTAGGGCCCAAGGGAAACAAGCTTGGTACTCTATGCATCATCGACAATGTGCCACGGCACATAGATAGTGGCGCCATTGCAGCACTTGGCGATCTGGCCAAATGGGCTGAAGCGGAATTGGCGTCGGCTTATGCCACCCGATTGGCCAATGCCCGTGAATCCCAATTATTTAACATTCTTGAACATACCGTCGACGGCATTTTCACAGTGGATGAATTTGATCAGATCAAGGAAGTCAACCCCGCTGCATTAAGTATGTTTGGTTACGACGAACATGCACTCGTCGGTCACAATATCAAAATGTTGATGACGGAATCGTATCGCAGCACACAAGAAAGCTTCATCCAAAACTATCGTCGGATCAATCAGGCAAAACTGAGTTTGTTTCTACGGTAAGTCACGAACTGCGTACACCACTGACGTCAATCAGAGGTTCGCTGGGCTTACTTGAAGCGGGTGTGTTGGGTGAATTGCCAGTGAAGGCGCTAACCATGATCAAA
This sequence comes from Undibacterium sp., assembly GCA_025359635.1. GTDB lineage: Bacteria > Pseudomonadota > Gammaproteobacteria > Burkholderiales > Burkholderiaceae_D > Undibacterium. The sequence goes on from JANYFV010000220.1 coordinate 2,662, forward strand.
GTCGCCAACAAAAATAGTCAACGCCTGATCACTCTGGTCAACGATATTCTGGATATGGATAAACTGCTCTCCGGCAAAATGACAATGTTGCCTGAGCCAGTGAATTTTTCAGAAGTCATCACACAGGCAGTCGAAGCAAATGCTGCTTATGCCGCAAACTATCAAGTACGTTTTGCCGTTTCCCCAGATACCGTCAGCAGTACAGTAATGGTAATAGGGGATGCCAATCGCCTGATGCAAGTAATGGCTAATCTTCTATCTAATGCAGCCAAATTTTCGCATCCAGGTAACATCGTCACTATTCGCCAAATCAAGCTAGACACATTTTTGCGGGTAGAAGTGGAAGATCGCGGTGAAGGCATTCCAGTTGCATTTCAGTCCCGTATTTTTGAAGCCTTTTCTCAGGCGGATAGTGCCAACACCAGGCGCCAGGGCAGTACTGGCTTAGGTCTCAACATAAGCAAAAAACTGATACAGCAAATGGGCGGTGAGGTAGGCTATATCACAGAGATTAACTGCGGCACTACGTTTTGGTTTACGGTGCCGTTGGCCAGCTAATGTTTGACGGGCTGAAATACCCTTACCGAAAGCGCTACCCCCACACAAAGTAAAGCGACGCCAACGAGTATTTGTGACGAGGGCATGCCTCCGAAAAAAATGAAGGTATACAGTAAAGCGGCGAGGGTTTCGAAAACAATTAAGGTGCCAGCCAAGCTTGTTGGCAACTTTTGGCTGGCATGATTCCACAATAAAGCCCCTAGCCAGGATACAGAAAAACCCAAGATCATCATCCCCATAACGAATTTTAAGGGCTGTTCACCTAGGGGAAAAGCATAGTAACATCTGTTACCATTTAAACTCTCAACATTGACCGGTGCTGCACATGCGTACTTCTCTTTTTCTCACTCTTGTTACGATTACCTTACTATCTGGTTGCGATCGTCTTGGCTTGGCTGACCCAGCGATAGAAACTGCGCGTAGAGACGCAGATGCACGCGCTACGGGCAGTGCCTGCCGTCATGCCGGGCGTGGCATAGAAGATTGTTATGCGCAAAATCCAGAATCTGCCCGCGCCCCTGTGTATGCTGGCTGGAAAGAAATGAATGACTATATGCGTGAAAATAAGATAGAAGAAGTCAAACCTGCCGCTAGCGCGACTGGTGCCTCTTCAAAATCAGCCTCTGCAGAAGAACACAGCGATGCATCGGAAAGCAGCAGCACAAAGAGCAAAAAAAAATCCGCTGAACATTGATGCAGAACGATGTCTCCAAATGCGCAGCATATACTGCGCAAACACCTTATTAAGAAAGTCCGCGTATGCACGCCAATGAAGCAGTCATCGATAAATTTTACAGCGCGTTTCAGCAATTAGATGCCGAAGCGATGGCCTCTTGCTATTCCGACGATATACATTTTTCTGATCCGGTATTTACCAACTTGCAAGGAGTGGAAGCTGCAGATATGTGGCGCATGTTGACCAGCAAGGCACAGAATTTTTCACTGACGTTTGATGGTATTCGTGCCGATGATGCGTCCGGCGATGCGCACTGGATCGCAACTTATACGTTCTCGCAAACTGGACGAACCGTCGTCAATGATATTGAGGCGAAGTTTGTGTTTAAGAACGGCAAAATTGTGCGCCATCAAGATCAATTTAATCTTTGGAAATGGGCGCAGCAGGCATTGGGATTAAAGGGACTATTATTGGGCTGGACACCATTTTTACAAAATGCGGTACGGGCACAGGCTGCCAAGGGTCTGCAGATTTTTCGCAGTAAGAAGTAATATTTACGTGTTTAAGTACTAAGCTCAGATGCCCGTTTGCGTCATTCTCGCGCAGGCGGGAATCCAGTGGACATTCTCGTGCATAGCACGACTATCTTAACGCTACGCGTGGTGAACCAGCTGGATTCCCGCGTACGCGAGAATGACGAAAATACTTGGTGCCTGAGCTTTGTAAAAAAATAAAAAAAGCAGTTGGACATTCATCCAACTGCTTTTTTTATTACTGATTTTTACTAGCCTGGTTTTTTCTCGCTTTTGCCCGCGCGCGTATAAATAATTTTCTTACTACCGCCTTCGCAACTACCAACCACCCTATCTTTTGTTTCAGTGTCCTTCGCCACGACCTGCAAAGTGTAGTGTTTTACGCCCTTACCTTCAAGCTTGGTTTCTATCTTGCTTTTTATTTCATCACAAGAAGTAACGGTGGCCCAACTTGTTGCTGATATCAGAATCAGACCGCTTGCTAAAATATATTTTTTCATTGCGCATGCTCCTCTGCTAGCTGAACTAAAAAACCGAATGATACTTCCTGAAAAATACCTGGATACAGTATGACCCACAAAAATTACTGACGATTACCATCAACTGGTAGTAAAACCTTATCATTTTTGCTTAAGTCTTAACAGATATTCTTTCATTTTTCCCATGAAAGCGTGGTAAATCATCCGCAAGTGCATGCAGCAAGGAGAATTTCTATAGCAATCCTAAATCCGCCGATTTGTTTCCCGCAAAATTTACGCCAGCAAATACTTGATTCAGCTGATTGTTGTTCAAGCCAAAAATCCCGCCAAATAAGCCACCTAAGACTGATCGATATTCGTTCAATACCGGGTAATCACGATTTTGAAAAAGAGTCGATGGCTCTAATTTGACTTGCTCACCGACAACACGTCCACCTTTAATACCACCACCCAGCACCCAATACACCGTACCATGACCATGGTCAGTACCACGCTTGCCGTTTTCCCTGAAGGTACGACCAAACTCGCTAATGACGATCACCGTAGTGTTACGCCATGCGGCACCCATCTCTTGTTGATAAGCGGCTAAGCCACGCCCTAGCTCTTCAAATTTATTCGCCAAAGCGCCATTCGCAGCGCCCTGATTCACATGCGTATCCCAGCCGCCTACATCCACAAAACCCAGAGCATATTTATCTCGCATCATTTTGGCGATACGGCGCGCCTCTTGCTCAAATCCTTTAGTTGAGATGGCATTTCGATTAGCAGGGTTCATTTCATCTTGCATATCTTTAACGACTTCATCACGTACCGTAAAACCATCCTCAACCTGCTGTGATAGCGCAGTCTGACTATACATTTTTGCGATAATACTGCTCTGCTTTTTATCCATATTATTCTTGCCGGGCGCGCGCAAACCGGTATTCGCGACTTGCGTATGTCCTTGCATGATGATGGGCAACTGATCGGTAAAAGACATAGCACTCGTACCATTTAATTGTCCAGCAAGACGATTTAGAAACCCCGAATGAAAATTGCGTGTCGTGTTCAATACTTGTCCTAGCTCTATGCTGTCTTGCGTCTCAAAATGGCTGCGCGAGATATCGTCAGTGCCAGCGAAAGGAATAAATGCCGCCTCACCTTTTTGGTACATGGGATAAATACTCTCGCGCAACGCAGGATGTAAGCCCCAATCGGCATTCAGTTCCAAAGCAGAATTGACATCTGCACCAGGGCGCGCAATCGCAATATTCGGCCGTGCTTCGTAATAAAACTTGCTTGATGTCGGCACCAGCAAATTGCTGGCATCATAACCACCACGCAAGAACACCATCAACAGGCGATTTTGCGTGGCTGGCGCAGCCAATAACTGTGTACTAAATGAGCTGGCAGTCAGTGCAGCACAGGCTTTGAGCAGGTCACGACGATTCATGTTGGTTTCCTTATTAATTTTTGTTACTAGCCAGAAAGGCAGAGAAAAAAATCTACCGTTTTTCTCCTGCTTTTCTCCGTGCTTCTGTGTCTCTGTGTTGAAGGGTTTTGACTTTTTTCATAGGGGTTCAATAGCTAGCTAATTTTTTACCGACGCATCATTTCTGGTGCCGCTAAAAACAGGGTATTCCACTCTTGCGGTGTACTCGCTTGTTTGAGTGCCTCTTGCGTCATCGGGCTGAATTGTCCACTCCATTTTTTTACAAAATCCGATGTTGCCAAATTAGGTCTAGGCAAATCCTGAGCACGCATTTTAAGATCTTGATTTTCTGCCCTAAATAATGCAGGACTACCTGAAGCGATGGCCTTGGCAATATCAAATCGCGTTGTCATTTGTGCCGGGCTAGCCCAAGCGCTTTCCATCATTGAATAACCGTCGGGGGTCTGATGCGCATTCGGCAATTCCCCCATGATGTTTAACCATTTCAGCATCGGGTCGGTATTGACTATGCTCACTCCATCGTAGGCCAAACGTATTGATGACACCACGTAATGCATAGGATCTTTAAATTTATTTCCCAAAGAAGCGACAAACTCCGGTGTATCAAACATCGTTCTCAATACCGAAGGAATATCGCCATCGGTTTGTAAAAATCGTGCTGCCATACGCTCGACCAAAGCAGGCGATGGTGTATCAGAAACAAAATACATCGCCAATTTATTACTCACAAAATGCGCGGTAGCCGGGTGACGGCACAACAGTGTAATCACATCTTCTAATTCACTAAATCCGCGACCGTGTATCGTGCGCCCCAGTATTTGTTTGTCACCAAAATCATGGCGTTGGGGGTTGAATTCAAAAAGACCCTTCCTCAGATACGCTTTTTGAAATTCGGGCCGTATACGAGGTGTATTGCTCTCTAAATTGAGTCCAAAACCGGTCAGAACACGCGCCAATTCTTGTACGTCACGCTGGGTGTATCCGCTACCGACACCCATGGTGTGTAACTCCATCAACTCCCTTGCATAATTTTCGTTAAGTCGATTGACCGCATTATGTTCGTTATCCAGATAACGCAACATGGCAGGATGCATCACAGTCGCGCGCAGCAAATCGTGAAAATTACCTAAGGCATACGGGCGAATTGACTGCTCTTCGAAATCTCCCAGCATGGCGCGCAAATTATGTTTTTTGCTGGATAAATTAAAGTGATTCATCCAGAACCAAGTCATCTGTTCCTGCATTTGATTGGAAGAGTAAACCGCTCGCAATAAACTGCGGTTGGCAGCTTCACGTTCTAATCTTGTGAGTTCTTGTTGGTATTCTTTGCGCAGAGTATCGTCAGTCCCTTTGAGCTTGGCGGACGCCTCCCGACGCAGTTCCAGTGCAAAAATCATTTTATCGAATGGCTGTTGCGTGATGCTTAAGTTATCGATCTGATTTTGTATATCAGCAGGTAACACTGTATTACGGCCGCGCAATTGTTGATCTAAAAAACGATCCATTCCTAGTGATGCCAACTGCTGAGAGGCAGAAACATTGATGCCCCAGGTGATACGGTTGAGTAGTTTTTCCGGTTCAACATTCGCCTGTTGCAAATGGTCACTAACAGGCGCATACACTGGTGATGCGAGCGGTGCTGGAACCACCGGTGTCTGCACTTGCACTGGCCGCGTCGTAGTTCGATGTGCATGCTGCTTATCTGGCGTACCACATGCCGCCAAAATCACTCCCGCAGCACATAATATTAAGGACATTCGTTGTCTGGTATGACAGTTAAAAGAATTAAGTATTGGGGCACTCATATGCACATTCTGGCTATTGAAACTGTTGCCAGCATACATCCTCCACACTTGCTCTGTCACATTCTGTTTGGTAACAGACTATTCGCGATTCGTAAGCAGCTGTAACAACCATAGCATCAGTAGGACTTACGCAAAACCGTCCCAGCTAGGCGTGCCGACGAAGACAGTGCTTGAGCACGGCGAGGCGGCGACAACGACGCTGGGGCGATTTTGCGTAAGTCCTAATCAGATTACCTAGTGCTATTTACCAACATCTAACGTGGCTGCCAGATCACGCGCGGCTTTCCATCTTCTGGCAGGTGCCGGATGGCTTGCGCTATCGAAATTTGGTGTAGCGCTGGCACGTGTCAGCTTTTTATAAAACTGGACAAGTTCGCTCGCCCGCCAGCCTGCTCGCCATGCAAATTTCACACCCTCCATATCCGCTTCGCTCTCCTGAGAAAAATTGAGCGCCGCCAACGCTTGCAATAAAGTAGCGTCGTTATCAACAGCATCTTCCAAGGCTGAAAATGGGCGCGTTGTCCAGACTGGAAATAAGCGCATGGCCTCAAGATATTCTTTCAAATTGTGTTGTAGCAAAGCGTGATGTATTTCATGACTCAGCAGCATCGCTAACTCCGCGTCATTAAGGTTCAAGGCATGCACTTGATTTTTGTTGACCACTAATTTACCACCCGCCATACAGTACGCTGTCTCGTCGGGTTCGCTGCTGGTATGGATTTCCCAACGCCATAGCGTGGAAGATGGATAGTCATGTCTTGCCTGTTGCAGCAACGTTTGCAAGACTCGCTCAACTCGCCGCAGAAAAACTTCATCATCATCGAGCATAGAGCGATGCGCCAATTCCGCCATGCGTTTTTGATACATTTTTTCGGCGCCAGCAATGACTTCATCATGCGATAAGGCAAGTGCGTTTGTGCCGCACAGGACGAAAATAAAAAGGATGAATGGTCGCAGCATAAACGATGATAAATCTGTGCAATTCTTACGTCAATAAGACTCCGGCAATGGTAGGAATTTGTTGCAAAATTAATATAAAAACATCTGCAATTTTCTCGTTTGACAGGACCTGCCAGCACGAGGATACTTAAAACCTACAGGTTAAGGATTTGCCTGTTGAGGAGACACAAAATGAAACATTGGATCACACTATTCTTACCGATTGCATTAGTCGCTTGCGCAAGTCCTCCTGTAGTACCAAAGACTACGCAATTTTTTAGCGACCATCACTTTTCTCAGGCATCAGAACCCATTCACGTAGAAGATGTTTTTTCAATAAGCCATGAAATGGAAGAGTATTTGCTCTCGGATATTGCGCCGCAATTAAAGTCAAAAGGTTTTCAACAGGGATTGTTTGATGCGCTCTATGACAAACAGAAACTCAAGCTTGAATACGATTCAGTGATGACCAAAAATGCAGCGCAAACCTTTAAAACAAGAACCGGAAATTGCCTGTCCTTAGCGATCATGACTGCGGCATTCGCAAAAAAAATAGATTTATCCGTCGAATTTCAGAGCGTGGTCGTCGACGATACATGGAGTCGCAGTGGCGACTTCTATATCAATTCTGGACACGTCAATATTGTTCTGGGAAAAAGATTTTTAAATTTCAGAAATAGCTATATGGGCGATCGCTTATTGCTCATCGATTTTCTCCCTCCTGAGGAACTTGTCAATCAGCGTACCCATGCACTTCGTGAAGAAACCATCCTCGCCATGTATTTTAATAATCGCGCTGCAGAATTGATGGTGCAAGGTAAATTGGACGATGCTTACTGGGCAGCACGTGAAGCGATTCAACAGGATGCCAGTTTTATCGCGTCTTACAATACCTTGGGTGTCATCTACAAAAAACACGGTAATTTTCCTGAGGCGCAACAAGTGCTCAGCTTTGCGCTCCAGTATGCGCCTGACAATATCGTTGTGATGTCTAACCTGGCGCAAGTATTCAAGGATCTTGGGAGGTTAGATGAAGCAAGCAAATTAACCAGCAAACTACAACAAATTCAACCCTATCCACCATTTCACTTCTTCCATCTGGGTCAGGCGGCGATGCAACGCGAAGAGTATGCCGCAGCAAAAATTCTCTTTGCAAAAGAAGTTGCGCGTGACCCGAATTATCACGAGTTCCATTTCTGGCTGGCGCTGGCGCACTTCCGTCTTGGTGAACTACAACAGGCCAATGAACAACTGACTATTGCACAGGAAAACAGTACGACACAACACGATCACGATTTGTATGCGGCCAAGCTCAATCGACTGAAATCGCATCAAACGCAGCAGTAATTTTTTTTAAACCATTAGTGTTCAGGCGACGAGCCGAAGACAGCAACGACACTAATGGTTTAGAAAAGGAATACGAACGTACCATCGAAAATTTTACCCTAACGAATACCGACTGCCTGATACGCGAGTTTTTTAAATTCAAAAGAATACGGATGCCAAAAACTCATTTGCCGTTGCGTCATTGTGATGCCTGCTAAATTATGGCGTGGCGATATCCACCAGTGTGTTCCTGCGATGCCACCCCATTCAAATTCTCCCGCTGAACCCGGCGGGTCCATGCTTGATGGTCGCAGCATCACCGCACCTCCCAAACCAAAACCTTTATGCGGCAAATATCCGACTCCGGGAAAAGCGATGCCCACGCCAGCAGGCAAATGATTGCGCATCATCAGCGACCTGGTTTCCTGTTTAAGTAAGGTCGGACCGTCTGGCATAAAACTACGCATCAGGGCTAGCATATCGGGCAAACTAGACACCAGACCGGCGCCACCCGATAAACGCTGCACCGGGCTGAGATAAGCGCCTGGATAGGGCGAATTGTCCTGGCGTTTCAAACCTCGATTTAATTTGTTGAGCGGATCACTGCCAGAGTAATACGCCGTCAAACGCTGCTGCTTATATTCCGGCACGACAAAACTTGTATCAGACATTTGCAATGGTTCAAGGATGCGCGTCTGAATAAAGACATCAAACTTCTGGCCACTGACCACCTCAACCAGGCGTGCCAATACATCGCTGGCGATCGAATATTCCCACGCTGTTCCGGGATGAAAAGCCAATGGCAAATCGCGCAGGGCATCGATTAAATCAGCGAGTGGTGTCAAAGCCTGAAACACCCGCAGTTTCTGGTAAGGCTGATATAGCGTGCTATTTCTATCCATCCAACCATAACTAAGTCCCGAGCTATGGCAGAGCAAATGACGTATCGTGATTGATGATCTGGCCGCTTCAGTATCATTAATATCGCTAGTGCCAGCTCTGAGCACGCGACGATTACCCAATGGTGGAAGGTAAATTTCTATCGCATCGTCAAGCTTGAGTTTACCGTCTTCCATCAGTAGCAATACGGCGATTGAAGTAATGAGTTTGGTATTAGAAAATACCCTGAACAAATGGTCGGGGCGCAATGCAATGTCGTTCTCTATGTCCGCCCACCCGGCACAATGAAGATGTACAAGATCGCGCCCGACCAACACTGCTGACGACACTCCAGCGAGAATTTGCTTATCCACATAACCCTGCATCGCTGTACGAATTGGGCTGAAATCATAAATGCTGCTAACTATTTGCATGACGTGCCCGATGCTTAAAGAACCTATTTTATAGTCTGTCAGGCAAAACCTCCACAGGGCAATTTTTAAAGAAAAATATATTTTTCTGTCCAATTTAACAATTCATTTTCTCACCTTGTTGCAGGAAAATTTATTCGACCGTTGAGTGTAGAAATAGCGCTTGCTTGAAGCACCAATATCTGTTTCCATAGAAAGAAATTCATGTAAATCAACACTTTTCAAAGTTTGATCGCATAAAATAACCCTGACTTCATTGTGAACATTTCCTTCCAGCGCTTTTTTCTCGGCTTGGTCGTGCTGACCTTACTGGCGCTTTATGCGCATGCCAACTGGATGACCAGAACTTTGCGCCTGGATGTTTACTCACAATTTACCGTATCAACAACCGATGACAGACCAGAGGGCGGGAAATCCGTTGCCACTTTAGAGCGTCCGAAAAATGGTTACGTGATGCGATGCGATATTCAATCCGGATATCAATGGCCGTTCTGCGAACTCAATATTCGTTTTTCCGAGGACGACAAGGGAGTGGATTTTAGCCGTTTCGATACGCTTCATTTGGCGATTCGCGTCAAAGGGCCAGAACCACAAAAAAGCCTGCGAGTATTCTTACGAAATTTTGACCCTGGCTATTCTAAGCCGAATGATGGCGCAAGTTTAAAGCCGCATGAAGTCGTGTACGATCCTACGGCGCAAGCGGGAGCAGTCGAATTTAAACTTTCTCAATTCATGGTTGCTTCATGGTGGGTACAAGAACATCCTACCAGCGTTAAATACCTGGGGCCTCAGTTAGATCACATCACAACTCTTGGCATTACCACCGGCGGCAACGTCACTCCGGGGCCACATGAAATTATTGTTGAGTCTGCCGAACTTCGCGGCCTTTGGATCTCTGCAGAGAATTTCCGCCTTGGTATTATCTTCGTATGGCTATTTTCTATCCTCAGTTATCTCTTCATGCAATGGAGAAAATCGCGCCTGGACCTGAATAAATCGGATCAACAACGAAAAGAATTGTCTCTTTCAAACGAGGCCTTAGAACTTCGTGTAGCAGAACGTACCCGTGCCTTATCGAGCAGTAACATTACCTTAATAGAGACCTTGCAAAATTTGGATGGTGCACGCAAAGAATTGGTGCAAAGCGAAAAAAATGCTGCTTTAGGAAGTCTGGTCGCTGGCATTGCACATGAGCTCAATACTCCGATCGGCAATGCCGTGCTAATCAGCAGCACCATGGTCGATGCAAGTAAAGAGTTTAGTGACATTGCGAAATCAGGATTAACTAGAAAGGCACTCGATAGCTACGTCGCAGATATGACGCGCGGCACCGAAATTTTATCGCAAAATTTAGGGCGAGCCGTCACTTTAATTAGCAGTTTCAAGCAATTATCCGCAGATCAGTACTCTGAGCAACGGCGTATTTTTTCTCTGGATCAAGTAATTGAAGAAACACAGTTAGTGATGGCGCCACGCATCCGGCAAACTGCGCACAAATTAGATATAGACGTACCGATCGAGATCATTATGGACTCTTATCCTGGTCCATTAAGCCAGGTTATCATGAACTTCATCAATAATTCTCTGCTGCACGCTTTTGACGGAATCTCGCACGGCCAAATGCGTTTGCAGGCACGCTTAATCGAAACAGACAGAATTGAGATTAGCTTCATTGACGACGGCTTGGGTATTTCAGCCCATGTATTAAGCCACGTCTTTGAACCATTTTTCACCACAAAACTTGGCAAGGGCGGTAGTGGATTAGGGATGAATCTTGCCTATAACGTTGTAACGAAATTATTGGGCGGAAAGATCGAAATTAATTCAACAATAGGGCAAGGTACTACGATACGCATGGAACTCCCTTTGCAAGCACCATTGCCATCAGAAAAGCTCGCCAGAATAGGTGTGCCTACAGATGTAATGGATGACTACAGGCAATTTCTGGATGGCAGAAATCTAGTTGAAATTGACAATTTTTCAGGCGCATATAGTAGACGTGATGTAGTTGAACTTGCGCTCTTCATACGCGAAATGCAACAGCGACTACCAGATCTGACAATTGATCTGGTCGCGATTGATAGCTACGCGATTGGCATCGAACAAGTTCGCTCAGGAAAAATTTCAGCTCTGGCAACTTCATGCTGGCTTGCAGATTTAAGACCTTATTTGGAAGACACACTCATTTCTGATGCCATCGTACAAGATGGACAGTCGAGAGTTGGCCTATTTTGCCTTTCAACAAATAAAACTGCGCATGTATTATCGACAGTTGAAGATCTACGTAAATTGAAAGTGGTATCCAATAGCGATTGGAGTGTCGATTGGCAAACACTGGCTGATCTTGACATCAAGAAATGCGTCGATGTAAAAACCTGGCGACAAATGGTCTACATGGTGAGTTGTGGCGAAGTTGATTTGTTGCTTGCACCTTTTCCCGCTCACCATCAACTGCAAATCGAATTTGATGGCTGCACTCTATTGCCGGTTCGGGAGCGAGTGATCGTCTTGCATGGTTCGCGACATTTAGTCGCAGCACGTGACCATGTAGGATTGCAGATCGCCGAAACCGTATTTCCAGCACTTCATGCGCTGGTAACAGATGGAAGCGTAGCAAAAGCATTTGCTGAATGCGGTTTTTTAAATGAAGAAACTGCATCCTGGAGTGTCATCGGTAACAGTCCAATTATCGATCCTTAAAAGCGATATATTCAAAAATTTACGCATCCACTGCGCAACCGGCCTATTACAATTCACAAGCTGAAAATCAGTCACCGCCAAATTGTTCCGCCATCACTGCTTTTTGTATATTCTCTATTGTTTTATCTTTTTGCATGTGCTGCAGAACCGTTGTCAGCTTTGGCACCAGTGCTTCATTTTTTTTATGTAAGTAGTGAAACACAGGAAAAGTGACCAGCGGCGGCTCGAGCACTTTCACGTCTGAAAGCTTCATTTCTTTTAACACCGCAAGCCCTGAGCTGCGATTAGCCACCACAATATCCGAGCGCCCTAAGGTCATTTTAAGAAATGCCTGTCGCATGGTGGCAGTCGGTTCTAATTTCATGCCTATCGTATTCTGCTCAATGACCTTAATGCCTTTCACAAAACCAATCGTGAACGGCCGCAAACTGTCCCATCCGCTGACGACAAAATTGGTGCCAAGCGTAAAAATTACAATTTCATAGGTCATCAGTGGCACTGGCACAATCCGCAGATTCGGGTAATCTCGCTCCATGCCAAGTTTACGATACAGCTCGCCATCCACTTGACCATGATTAACACTAAACAGTGAGCGTTCACCTGGTACCTTGTTTAGGACCATATTCATCCCAAGCCGGCGATACGCTTCGCGCAGAACTCGCTCAACAATCGTAGTAACGGGATCATTTTCCAGCAAAGTGGAAATCTGTATATCGGTAATTTCTTGCGCCAGTGTAGATTTTATTGAAACGCAATTTAGGCATAAAAGCTTGAGTAGAGTACGACGCCACATATCATCTCCCCATGAACAATAATAAACAACGCATTCTCTGTAGCTTATACCTATTTTTCCTGAATCGACAGCCTAAAAATATCAACGAAACGACATGCATCGATATTACTACACGCTCAGGGCAATCATCACTAAGCTATTTTTGATCTATCGCGGGCTTAACCAGATCATCCACGCTCTTGCCTTGTTGCCTTAACAGCTGTTCCAACGCTGGCAATAAAGGCCCTAGGGTTTCTTGCAACATGCTACGCACGGTATCAACCACGACTTGCGTGGCACGTTCAATTTCGATATTCACGCTAGCGCCTTGCTGTTTTTCGGCAAACACCGTCATGCGCAAGGTTTCCGGAATGAGCCAGACCTCAAACCAGCCCTCTTGCCGGTTTACTTCCGCCACCGTCAGACTCGCACCATTGATAGCGATATAACCCTTGGAGAAAATATAGCGCAGCCATTCCGGCGGCACCGCAAAACGCAAGACATAATTGTTTTCCAGCTGGCGAATTTGCGCGATCTGCGCCTTGAAGTCGATATGCCCCGATAAAGGATGACCACCGATCTCGGCACCATCGCGTGCCGCACGTTCTACATTGATATGTGCATCTTGCAGATATTCACCTAAGGTAGTAATTGCCAAACTTTGCTGCATGACATCAAACTCGGCAGCATTGTCTGCGTGTAAAGTCGTGACGGTGAGGCAGACGCCATCCACCGCGACACTGGCGCCAATTTCCAGGCCAGCGCAAAAACCCGTAGGGAAGGCAATTTTAAAAGTACGTAAGCCTGGCTTATCTGTGATGGCGGCGATACTCGCGACGCCTTGAACTATGCCTGTGAACATGAATATTTTCGTTTAAAAGTAGTTTGGGACAAGAGCTTTCGCTTTTGGGTTCAATATGGGGTCACGTGTCTAGCGGTTTGGTATGACCTAACTCTGGCAACAAAGTATCATTGGTCATGGAGATCAAGTTATCTCTCAACCATTTGTGCGCCGGGTTGCGTGCATCGCGCTCATGCCATAGCATATCGATGTTAACCTCCGGCATGTCGAATGGCAGCTCTTTCCAGACTAAAGCGTTAGTCATGCCGGTCGATTCGATCAAGTGATGCGGCAACACCGTGAGCAAATCCGAATTCGCCACAACTTTACCGCCAGTAAAGAATTGATTAACGGTCAGCAAGATGCGTCGCTCGCGCCCCATCTGCAACAACGCTTCATCAACTAAGCCATGCGCGCGGCCAGAAAAACTGACCAGCAAATGATTCGCGTTGCAATAATCGTCCAGGCTCAATTCTTTTTTTGCTAGAGGGTGATCTTTGCTCATGACGCAGACATAATGACCTGAGTACAAGCGTTCGTGTCGAATCGCACTCGATGCAGCACCTTGGCCGCCAGTGAGTTGCGCCACTACACCCGGGAAGAAACCAACCGCAATATCGATATCGCCACGCACCAGCATCGGCCTCGGTTCACGCGTGGTTAAGGGTACCATGCGCGCATTCATGCCGGGCGCATCACGTTCCATGGCGCGTACCAGACTTGGCATCCAAAGTGCAGCAGTGGCGTCCGCCATCGCCATACGAAAGGTTGTCGTTGCCTTGGAAACATCAAAACTACCTGGCGCGATAGCACCTTCCAAATTCGACAATGCCTGGCGTATGGTGGGCCATAAAATTTCAGCCCTCGGCGTTGGTTTTACTCCATAAGCAGTACGTATCAAGAGTTCATCGCCTAAAGACTGCCGCAAACGCTTCAGGGCATTCGAGACTGCTGGTTGCGTCATTGCCAGTTTATCGGCGGCGCGCGTCAGGTTTTGCTCGACCATGACAACATCAAACACTCTGAGCAGATTGAGATCAAGGGTGAGAAAGTTCATCGTTAGACACTCCTGTGTTCCATTATTTGCGTGTCAATCATTCACAAACACTATAGTAGATATGGGAAAACAAAATTATATTTATATATTGCACTGCACTATAGTCTACACATCTTCATCAAGGATAGTAAAAAAGAGGAAATCATGAGCTTTCTCAACATAGCATTCCCAGCCACCAGCGCGATGCCTGTGGCACAAATTGCACTTAGTTCAATTATTGCTTCAGCGCGCCCTTTGCTCGGCTTCGGTATTCTGACCACGACGCTGATCGTCTTCAAACCTCTCATCCTCGGCATGTTGCGCGCTTGCCTTTTACTGGTGCATCCGAAGTTAAGCCGCGAAGAAAAAGCGGCAAAACGTAATCTACGTAATATTTTAACCATACGTCGTATGGCAAATGACCTGGATAGCAGTTCGCCAAGTATGGCTGCCGAGTTACGCGCCCTCGCTGCGCGCGGATAGTTTGTCTAATTTTCTCAGGAAAGTGAAACCATCATGCCATCCTTGACTGCTCTCACTCATACAAATTTCCAGACACTGGCAAATCATCGTCCTAAGCGCGAATTGGCTGGCTCCAAAAGTCTGGCATCGATGTTGCCAACCTTACTCACAACAGGTGTAATTACCTTGGTAATTACAGCCGTGATGCGCATGCTGTGGCTGGGATTTTCCAATGACTTTTTTGCCGCATGGATGGAAGCCTGGCTCACCACCTGGCCGATCGCTTTTCCATTGGCCTACATGAGCATACCTTTCGTGAAGCGCCTGACGAATTACCTTGCGACTCCATCAGCCAAATCAGCGTCAACAAAAACCTCCGCTTTGTCGATCTCGCAAATAGAAAAAGTAGCGTCCAACGCTACTGTAAAAAATCAACTGCAAGCGCGACGCACTGCGACTATTCATCGATATTACTAATTCGAAAAACATAGCTCAGTCTGAAAATAAAAAAGCCGCAGATTTTCATCTGCGGCTTTTTTTATCATGACAATTTACGCAGCCAGGCGTTTTCCTAATGCTATCCGGGTTGCTTCCAACTCTGCCGGCAAATGATATTCTAGCTTGTCAAATAACTCAGCATGTAGCACTAACTCGGCTTCCCATGCGGCTTTGTCTATCGAGGTAATGGTATCGAACTGTTGCTGAGTGAATTCAATTCCATCCCAGTTCAGATCCTTAAACTCAGGGGTCACGCCGAAGATATTTTCTACGCCTTGCCCCTTGCCTTCGATGCGCTCTAACATCCATTTCAGGACGCGCATGTTGTCGCCAAAACCAGGCCAGACAAACTTGCCGTTATCATCAGTACGGAACCAGTTAACGCAGTAAATGCTTGGCTGTTTCGCGCCCAGAGCCTCGATCTTTTTACCCATATCCAACCAGTGCTGGAAGTAGTCGCTCATGTTGTAGCCCATGAATGGCAACATCGCGAATGGATCACGCCGCACCACACCCATTTGGCCAGCCGCAGCAGCGGTAGTTTCTGAGCCCATTGTTGCCGCCATATACACGCCTTCTACCCAATTGCGCGCTTCAGTAACCAGCGGCACCGTAGTCGAGCGACGACCGCCGAAAATGAAGGCCGAAATCGGCACGCCGGCAGGGTCATCCCAGGCTGCATCGATCACTGGATTTTGCGTTGCGGCAACCGTGAAGCGGGCGTTTGGATGGGCTGCCTTGCGGCCAGTTTCCTGTGCGATTGCTGGCGTCCAGTCTTGCCCTTGCCAATCGATCAGGTGCTGAGGAATGTCTTTGCTCATGCCTTCCCACCAAACATCGCCGTCATCGGTTAAGGCGACGTTGGTGAAGATAGTGTTCGAAGTTAAGGATGCCATGCAGTTGGAGTTGGTTGCGGTGTTGGTGCCAGGCGCAACACCAAAGTAACCAGCCTCCGGGTTGATCGCATACAGGCGACCATCTGTACCCGGTTTGATCCAGGCGATATCGTCACCGATGGTAGTGACTTTCCAGCCTTTGATGGCAGGAATCAACATCGCGAAATTAGTTTTGCCGCAAGCTGATGGGAAGGCCGCCGCAACGTAATGTTTTTTACCTTCAGGCGATTCAACACCCAGGATCAGCATGTGTTCAGCCAACCAGCCTTGATCGCGTCCCATAGTCGAAGCGATACGCAACGCGAAGCATTTCTTGCCTAATAAAGCATTGCCGCCGTAGCCAGAACCGTAAGACCAGATTTCACGGGTTTCCGGGAAATGCACGATGTATTTAGTCGCATTGCATGGCCAAGCCACGTCTTGCCGACCGGCCTCTAAAGGTACACCGACAGTATGTACACATGGAACGAAAGCACCATCGGCGCCAAGCACGTCGTAGACTGCTTTACCCATACGCGTCATGATGCGCATATTTACGGCAACGTAAGGCGAATCAGAGAGTTCAACGCCAATATGCGCAATCGGAGAGCCTAGCGGCCCCATGGAAAACGGTACCACGTACATGGTGCGCCCTTGCATACAACCGTCGAACAATGGGTTCAAGGTGTTGCGCATTTCTGTCGGTGCCATCCAGTTATTGGTCGGGCCTGCATCGACTTTATTTTCTGAGCAAATATACGTGCGGTCTTCCACCCGCGCTACGTCAGACGGATCTGAACATGCCAGATAACTATTAGGGCGCTTGGTTTCGTTGAGTTTTTTCATGGTGCCAGAGGCGACCATTTGCGCGCACAGGCGGTCGTACTCTTCTTCGGAACCGTCACACCAATAAATGTTGTCCGGTTTGGTGAGGGCGGCCATGTCGGCAACCCAGGCAATCAGTTTTGCGTTTTTAACGTAGCCGGGCGT
>JANYFV010000235.1 GCA_025359635.1 Undibacterium sp.
ATCCATTTGCCGATGCCATATAGTTTGCATAGGCAAAAAATTAACATCATTGAAAAAAGTTTACAACCGATATTTTGTCGAATTTGAAAAAAGATGTGGGTAATGATCAGGGCAGAGCCGGGGGATTACCTGATTAATTTATCACAGGCTAATAACGGCCGACATCAGGAGGATGTAGGACATGAAAAAGCGGCTCAATTCAACATTATCTGCGAAACATTTGCGTTACGGCACAGCCTTGGCGCTTGTTTCATTTTTTGCGGGTAATCAGGCCTTTGCGCAGGACACCAAGCCAGCTGCGGCGCAAGAAGCAAAACCGGGGAGCGATGCGGCACTGGTTGCGGAAGAGACGATTGTTGTTATCGGTACGCGTGCGTCGCAGCAATCTGCCATCCTGCGCAAGAAGAACGCCAAGACAGCAATGGATTCAATTGTTGCGGAGGACGTAGGTGCGTTCCCTGACCGTAATATTGGTGAAGCTATCTCACGTATCGCGGGCGTTGCACTTGATCGTGGCGACATGGGCGAAGGTGTGAGCGTCACAGTTCGTGGCAACACACCTGACTTGACCCGCGTCGAAATCGACGGCCAGGGAGTGCAATCAGGCGGCGGCGCATCTGCCGCGATGAATGGCGATATATCTCAGGGTGGTGATGGACGTGGTGTCGGATTCCGGGAGTTGCCTACCGACCTGATCAAGAGCGTTGATGTAGTTAAAGGATCGACCGCTGATATGACTGAAGGTGCCTTGGGCGGCGGCATTATCATTAAAACCCGTACCGGACTAGATTTCAAAAAACCTTATGTTGCTATCCGTGTCGCAGCGGCGCAAGGCTCGATCAACAAAGCTGTCCAGCCGGATCTAAATTTAATTGCTACCTCTAAATTTCTCGATAACCGTTTGGGTGTTCTGTTAAACGTTTCGAAAGCTAAAGTGACCAATGAAGGTCACAATATGCAATTGACGGACAATAGTCGCGGCTATTCGCGCGCGCTTGATTTCGACAACTCACCAGAAAAAACCTTCACCTTTAATCCAAACACTGTTTCAACAACAGACAAGGCAGCAACAACCATTATTAACTCAGTACCCTTCAATGCTTATACATTAAATGGAGTACTCACCGCTGCTGGTACATTAAATTCCGAGACGCCACTGAGCCTCGTCCAAAAGTCAGCGGCTGCGGCCACCAAGGCTAACTGCTATACGGCCTTTCCTGCTCTGTCAGCACCACAAATTGCCGCCATCCAGGCCGGAAATGGAATCACTCAGACTAACAATCGGACCGCAGCGGTCAATCAACGCAATGCTGAACTGTACACTTGCCTTAACCAATGGAACGATTACACCCCATCCAACTTACGTTACGGCGTAAAGCGGGATATCGAAGATCGCCTGACAACCAATTTGCGTTTCGATTTTAAAGTCAATGACAATTTGACCGTTTATGCAATGGGCAGCGTGACATCTCGTTTGGTGCTCAATGATACCGAGACCTATAGCTTGGGCGGCACCCTAGCTACTAATACAGCAGGAACCTTTACCGATGCCGCTGGCGTGCGGACTGCAAATGCAGGGTCCGGGTACTATACCTATAGCGCCAATCCGAGCAACGTTTCCGGTGTGAACTATGTGACAGGTACCGTTGCCAACATTATCCCAAGCTCGGTAGTGGTCGATTCCACACATCACGTCACCTCCTATTCCTACTCAGGTGGCGGTGCTAATACGGACCAGATCCAGACCACGTATGATTCCAAATCGAAATATTTCCAAGTTGGCGGCACGTATAAAAAAGGCGGCTTAATCACTGAATTCTTTGTCGGCGATGCCAAGAATACTTTCACACGCAACGACTTGCGCGCCAGCTGGGCTACAACTTATGGCGACGGAGCCCTGCATGTCACACCAAATGGCCTGTGGTCTTACACTTTCCCAGCTGCCAGCACGTTCGATCAGACTAATGCTGCGCTGTATTCCGGCTTAACTCCAGGTGCAGCTGTAGCTGCTCTCACGGCAACGATTGATCGTCCGGCAACACCTGCCTATACAGCTGCGCAACGGGCGCAATATACCCAGTTTCCTCAGCTCTCCGCGATTGCAGTTAGATTAAATCAAACTGAAGAAAAAACCGCCAAAGTCGATGTGACTTACAACATTCAAGATAAGCTCCCGTTCATCACCCAAATTAAGGGCGGATTCAATCTACGCGATAACGGCAACGAAGGTTGGGGCAACGGCGGCGCCACCATCAGTCCAGCAATCGGTACCTTTGGCACACCAGGTTATGTTGCGCCGGTTATCCTGCCAAACAACAATCTGCGCGGCAATTTCGTCGGATGTGAAAATACACCGGGATCGCTTGGAGCGGGTGGTCAGCCATGCGCCTACGGTTATGTCC
This sequence comes from Undibacterium sp., assembly GCA_025359635.1. Classification (GTDB taxonomy): domain Bacteria; phylum Pseudomonadota; class Gammaproteobacteria; order Burkholderiales; family Burkholderiaceae_D; genus Undibacterium. The sequence continues at coordinate 2,403 of JANYFV010000235.1, forward strand.
CCTTTACCGCCTTGGCCGGCGCCCGTGCCGGCACAACCACTTTCACACAGGCGCAATTCCAAAACATTATTGCGCAGTCAATGAAGCCCGCCAGCGCTGTATTTTTCAACGGCGTACCGGATCGCGGTGATTTGATTCAAGACTGGAATCAAATTGATATCAAAAAACTCTGGAGCCTGGTCGGTGTACCTAATTACAACTTTGATTGCATCAAGAGCTGTACGGCAAGTGATGGCAAGGTCTATGACCAACCAGTAGTCAGGGTAAGTGAAAAGACAAAAGCAGGCTATCTGATGGCTGATTTTGAGAAAAGTGGATTACCTTTTGGCATGGAATTCACAGCCAACATTGGTGCTCGCGTTGCTCAAACCGTCGTCACTGGATCTGGTGCTGTGACCTTTACCTCGATCACCAAGACCGCAGCTTTTGACCCGCTGAATCAAAATGCAGCTGCAGGTATACAAACCGTGAGTGTCACCCGGCAAACATCGATTGACCGCACTACAACGGATTTAATGCCAGCTTACAACTACGCTTTATGGGTTATTCCAAGTAAAGTGGTACTGCGTTATAGCTATGGAAAAACCGTGGCCCGTCCAAACGTTCAAAGATTACTCCCGGCTGGAACTTGTACCTTTGATGAGCGCCGTATTGGTGCCATTGACGCTGATGGTAGCGACCAAGATATGTCATGCAGCACGATGGGTAATCCTGCCCTGAAGGCACAAAACAATAGTAATCAAAATCTGAGCATCGAGTGGTATCCGAATAAAGATTACATGTTCTCATTAGCCGCATTTAGACAAATTTCTAAAGTCGGTGGCCCAATCACCCAAACTGTGAGCAACCAAAAATTCTTTACTGGCTCAGATGCAGTTGACCCTCAAACAGGCAAGTCTCTCGCGGACCTCGAATTTGCCTTCAACACCTATGTCAACGGACCAGGAACAAATCGTAAAGGTATAGAGTTTGCCTCCAAGTCTGCTTTCACTTTCCTGCCTTGGGCGTTTAAATACACTGGTCTTGACATTAACTTCTCTCGTTTGAACTCATCTGACTCAGTATCGTCGGTTGATTTCAACAGTGGGAAATCGTTACCACCGGCAGGTGAAGCACACTATGCCGGTAATATTTCTCTGTGGTACGACGATGGTAGCCTGCAAGCCCGTGTTGCCTACCAGGCACGCGCCGCTACATTTAGCAATATTTCCGGCGCCTCAGGCACGGCACTCTTTGACTATCCCGCCCAAGGCGTGGGTACTTCCAGAGTTCCATATAACACCGGCGCACCAAATTTTAGAGATGCTACGCATTACGTTGATGCAAAAGTTTCCTATAAATTTAAATCCGGAATCGAACTGTTTGCTGAAGGCCGTAATCTTGGTTTGCAAACCATCTCCGGTAGCGCAGGAGCATATGGATCGTTTGCCGACGGCACACCTATGCTGAATGACTATGGTTATGCTGGCCGTCGCGTCATGGTCGGATTGAACTACAGGCACTAAAATTTGACTAATCGGCTTATCTGATTAGTCTCATCGACGCCAGTCCTCAATAAAAAGAGGGCTGGCGTTTTTTGTGTTCTTAGTGTGTTTCTCCTTGGGCGAATTCAACAGTCCCCAATTTTTGGCACCTTGCCTTCAAACCCTAATCGCTGCTACCTGCGATAAAATCGCTCAGCGAACTTTGCGATAAGTGGAGAGTGCGGCGAGTATATTTTCATTGAAACCCCCTCTATGGTCTTATCCAAAAAATGATTCCTAAAGAATAATTTCTGCTCCATCGAAATGCGCAAGCTCGTATAGAGTTAGACTTAAAGCCCAATAAAAGGTAGACTTTAGCCCTTTTTTCATAGGCTTATCATGGCCCCCGATTTTGAGGCAACTTCGACCGAATCGATCGAAGCATCCACACCGCTCCCCCGCAATGTCCCCGCCGCGTTGATCGCGCGTGAAGTGGCACGCCGCCGTACTTTTGGGATTATTTCTCACCCCGATGCGGGCAAGACCACGCTCACGGAGAAACTCCTGTTATTTTCGGGTGCCATTCAATTAGCAGGTACCGTCAAAGCACGCAAAAGCGGCCGCCACGCAACATCGGACTGGATGGAGATTGAGAAACAACGCGGCATTTCTGTCGCCAGCTCGGTAATGCAATTCGAGTACCGCGATCACGTAGTCAACCTGCTAGATACCCCGGGCCACCAGGATTTTTCGGAAGACACGTATCGGGTGCTGACCGCTGTCGATTCTGCATTAATGGTGATCGATGCAGCGAAAGGGGTGGAAGCACAGACCATCAAATTGCTCGGCGTATGCCGCATGCGTAACACGCCGATCATCACCTTCATGAACAAGATGGATCGGGAAACGCGCGATCCGCTGGAACTATTGGACGAACTAGAATCGGTGCTCGACATACAGTGTGCGCCAGTAACTTGGCCGATAGGAATGGGCAAGACTTTTCGTGGCGTGTATCACTTGCTCAAAGATGAAATTATGTTGTTCGCAGCCGGAAGCGAAAAAGCCGATCAGACGTTTGAAATCATTCAAGGCATCGACAATCCCCGCCTGGCCGAGATGTTTCCGCTCGAAATCGAGCAGCTCAAAATGGAGGTCGAACTGGTACACGGCGCTTCGCATCCATTTGATCTCGATGCTTTCCTGGCCGGTACCCAGACGCCTGTGTTGTTCGGGTCTGCAATCAATAATTTCGGCGTGCGTGAAATTCTGAACGCCTTACTCGATTGGGCACAGCCGCCACGCGAGCGTGATGCCACAGTGCGCTCTGTCGTCCCAAGCGAAATGCCGTTCTCTGGATTTGTATTCAAGATTCAAGCCAATATGGATCCGGCACACCGCGACCGCATCGCGTTTTTGCGCGTATGCTCAGGACGTTTTGAGCGTGGAATGAAAATTAAGCATTTGCGTTTGAATCGCGAAATCAAGGTTTCTAACGTCGTCACGTTCATGGCGTCGAGCCGTGAACAAGTCGAAGAAGCTTATGCGGGCGACATTATCGGCTTGCCGAATCACGGCAATATGCAAATTGGCGACAGCTTTTCTGAAGGCGAGCTATTGCAATTTACGGGGATCCCGTATTTTGCCCCCGATTTTTTCCGTTCGGTGCGCATTCGTAATCCACTCAAAGTCAAGCAACTGCATAAAGGTCTCCAACAATTAGGAGAAGAAGGCGCGGTTCAGGTATTTAAACCGGTCCAAGGTGGTGAGCTGGTGCTGGGCGCAGTCGGCGTACTCCAGTTTGAAGTCGTTGCCAGCCGCTTGCTCAACGAATACGGCGTCGATGCCGTGTTTGAAGGTACCAGCATCAGCAGCGCACGCTGGGTAAGCAGCGATGACAAACGGCTATTGTCTGACTTTGAAAAGGCACTGGGACACAACGTGGCCTATGATGCGGCCGGTAATATGGCCTACCTGGCTACATCGGGAGTCAATCTTAAATTGACCCAGGAGCGCTGGCCCAAACTCACGTTCCACGCAACACGAGAGCATGCGGTCAAACTAGCCTAGTTCTGACGTATGCTGAAAAAGATGGACACCGTTAATCGCATTAAACTTCTAAAAAACGGAGTAAAAAAGTAAATGCAACGTACACACAAGAATACCGAGCAGAAGCGGTGAAATTGGTGTTGGAGCAAGGGTTCAAGGGTTGGACGAAGCCGCTACGCGGAGAAAGCAGTGATGGTGATTGGGATACACAATGTAACCTCGCCCCCTCATCCGAGGGGTTGTTCGAAACGAACGATGAGGTTACCCCAAGATGGAAACATTATCAGATTCGAAATTCAAGCAGAACTACGGGCGCCACCTGCAGCACCTGAAACTCAAGGGGCTGCAACCCAAGACGATCGACGCCTACGCTCGCGCCATCCGCCGCATCGGCGCGCGCTTCGATCATCAAATCGACAGTCTGTCCGAACAGCAACTGACCGACTTCTTTACCGAACTGCTGGCGTCACACTCCTGGAGCGCGGTCAAGCTTGACCTGTACGGATTGAAGTTTTACTACGAGCATGTCCTGCGCAAACCGTGGGTGGCGCCCGGCCTGATCAAGCCGCCGAAGTCGCAGCGCCTGCCCGACATCATCACCATCGAGGAGGCTCGACGGATATTCGCGGCCACTCGGGTACTCAGTTACCGGGTGTTCTTCTTCACGCTCTACAGCCTGGGCCTGCGTTTGGGTGAAGGGCTGCGCCTGCAGATCGGCGATATCGATGCCGTGCGCGCACGCGTACACGTGCGCGATGCCAAAGGCAATCGGGATCGCCTGGTGCCGCTGCCGCAAGCGACCCATCAGCTGTTGCAACGCTTCTGGCAGGTGCATCGCAACCCGGTGCTGCTGTTCCCCAGCCGCCACGGCGGATTGAAGAGCGCGGCGACTGCCACCACGCACATGGATCGTGGCGGCGTGCAGACCACCCTGCATCAGGTGGTCGAGGTTTGCGGCCTAAAAAAAAGATCACCCCGCACAGCCTGCGCCACAGCTATGCCACCCACCTGATCGAGGCCGGCATCGATCTGATCGAGGTACAGAAATACCTCGGCCATCACTCGATTCTCACCACCGTTCGCTACACCCACCTGACCGACCAGACCAAGCATCACGCCCTCGAACGGATCAACGCCCTGATGGACGGCTTCGGCATCACCTGGGGGAAGGTCAAATGATCCGGCTGGCTTCTGTCATCGACACCTTCGAGGCTGACTTCCGGGCGCACTACCGGGACCGACTCTCGTCTGACCACTATCGAGCACTCGCGGCGATGAAACGCTGCCGCACGCAGGCCAGCCCCATGATGCAGGTCCAATGCACCGGATGCGAGCACCAGAAGCTGGTGCCGCACTCCTGCGGCCATCGGCATTGTCCGCACTGTCAGCACCATGAGAGTCAGCAATGGCTGGAACGTCAACTGAAGAAGCAGGTGCCTGCCGAGTACTTTCTACTGACGTTCACCTTGCCCGCCGAATTCCGGGCGCTCGCCTGGGCGCACCAGAGTGTCGTCTATGAGATGCTGATGCGCTGTTGTTGGGACACGGTGCGTACCTTCAGCCACAACGACCGGCAACTGCAGGGCACTCCCGGCGCCATTGCGGTGTTGCACACGAACACACGTCGGATGGAGTTTCATCCTCACGTTCATCTGGTCATGCCGGCGGCAGCGCTCGACGGTAAGC
>JANYFV010000266.1 GCA_025359635.1 Undibacterium sp.
ATGAAATAAGGATAGTTGTTGGATAATTTATTTTTTAGTTGATTAAGTCTGGCTTATCCAAGTTTTGGATTAAGCTTATCCACTTATTTATCCACAAATTTTGATTAGTTTTTTAATTTATTTCTTTTAGCTTAGATATCAAGATATTCAACTATTTATATAAATTGAACACAATTTGAGTCTGTAGCGACATTTCTAATCATTTCTCTGGTCTACCCTAAATAATTTTTTTAAGACTTGTTAAGCTAGCTTAGATTAGCCAGGTTCTGTTTGTATTTTCATTAGGGAGAGAAATTTTTCTCAAAAGTATTTAATTTTTTTGAAGTTGGTTTAGGGTTTGGTTTTTAAAAAAGACCTTGGCTTGTTGTTTACAATAAGTTTATATATATAAATAGTAGTAATAGTTAACTACTCACTTTTTTGTGGATAAGTCACTAATATCTTTATTAATCAATCGTTTAGAAAAAAGATAAATGGCCTGAAAATACTTGTATTGAAAAAGAATAGATTCTGGATAAGTTTTGCGCGGACTAATTAAAATCTGTTTTTGCACAAGCTATCCTGTAGATATCCAGAAACTTATCCACAGAAAAATGATTCTTAAAAGATAATTTTTAAATTAATTTGTACCCTATTAATCTTGAGAAAAATAAGAGATGAAAAAGATATTACTTGTTTCACTGACCCTACTTTTTTTTGCATCATCAGCCTGCGCAGACGTGCAATATCACATTAAAATAAGTAATCCAGCACAACATTTAGCTGAAGTGCAGATTAATTTTCCAGTGGTAAATACTAAAACCTTGGATGTGCAAATGCCAATTTGGCGTACAGGTAAATATGAAGTGCTTAATCTGGGTAAAAATGTAAGGCAGTTTGTAGCGACTAATGCGCAAGGAAAAATATTAGCGGCTACTAAAACAGATAAGGCTACATGGCAAATAAAAACCCAGCCTGGAGATGTAGTAAAAGTAACTTATGAAGTGTATGCCAATGCCTTGGCTGAACGTACTTTGCATATTGATGACACACATGCTTATCTTGATGCCAGTGGCGTCTTAATGTATGCGGCACCGTTCAGGCAACAAGCTGTGCAAGTAAGTATTGATACGCCAAAAACATGGATCTCAAGGTCTGGTATGGAGAAGGGTGCATGTGAGCATTGTTTCGTCGCGAAAAATTACGATATCTTGATTGATACACCGATAGAAACGGGAGAGCATGAGTTCCATACGTTTGATGTAGATGGCCGTACGATAGAACTAGTGATATGGGGCCGTGGTAATTACGACGGTAAAAAAATGGCGCTCGATCTGAAAAAAGTGGTCGAAGGCGGAAAAGAAATGTTTGGTGCTTTTCCATTCAAACGCTATCTGTTTATAGTGCACGCGACTGATGGGGTCGGTGGTGGAACTGAACACCTGAATTCAACAGTCATGCAAAAACCGCGTTGGTCATTTGCCGAACGTAAAGGCTATCTCAGTTTTATCCGCTTGGCTGCACACGAATTTGTCCATACCTGGAATGTAAAAGCTTATCGTCCTAAAGAGATGGTGCCTTATGAATATCAAAAAGAAAATTATTCACGTTTACTATGGATGGCAGAAGGGAATACTAGCTATTTCGGTGAATTACTTTGCTTGCGCACAGGTTTAATCAAGCGCGATGAATATATGGAAGATATGGCCAAATCTGTGCTGGCATATCAACATCAACCTGGTCGTTTTCAGCAAAGCGCAGCTGAATCAAGTTTTGATGCATGGATAGATGTGCATGGTGAACGTGGTCGTAACGCTTCCGTGAATATTTATAGCAAAGGAGAGTTATTGGCGTTGGCCATTGATATAGAAATGCGTCGTCAAACAAAAGGCGTTAAGGGCTTTGAAGATGTGCATCGTTATCTTTATCAACATCATACGGTAGCCCAAGGCGGCTATAGTGAAGCCGATGTTCGCACTGCCTTAAAATTTGTCTCTGCTAATGATTGGTCCGCATGGTGGGCGCAATATGTCGATGGCATTGCTGAAATTCCGCTCAGCGATTTATTCAAAAATGTGGGATTAGTTTTTACCGTTGAGAGCGCCAAAGACGAAGAACAAAAAGAAGAGTGGTTCACCGGATGGAGCATTCGCGAAGGTGGAGAATTAGCGCAGGTGAGTGAAGTCGAACGTGACAGCCCGGCCTGGAATGCCGGTGTGGTTGCCGGAGACACTTTGATCGCAGCGAATGGCCTGCGCTTAGGCAGCAAAGATATCAGTGAACGCCTGTGGCTACAACAGCAGACACCGATTAAACTGGCGGTTTTTCGTCGTGATGAATTGCGTGAAATCGTCATTACACCAATCCGGCAAACTAAGGGCAAGCCTAAAATGAAAGCACTGGAGAATATCAGTGATCAGCAAAAAGAATTGAATGCAAGTTGGCTGGGTGTCGCCTGGCCAGTAAAAACGGCGAGCGCTGCGGAGAGTAAACTGGAAGAAGCGAAAGAGTAATTGCGATAGTCTTTATAAGTATGCGCCGGGACAAAAGTTTTTTCCCGGCGCTATTTTTTGCCTTGAAAATTTGCTAGCCTTTTTCCGCTAATTTTTTAAGATTATCCAGACCAGCTTGAAAATCAGGACCGACCATTTTATCCATGAACGGGGCAAATAATTTCATCATGAGATTGCCTTCTGAAGTCCCGTGCATAGACCAGGTAATTTTTGTGCCGTTAGTTTGCGCTTCAAATAGCATGGCACCGGCGGATGGC
>JANYFV010000268.1 GCA_025359635.1 Undibacterium sp.
CTGAAATAACCACTGATAATCCACGGCCCCTTGACCAATAAATTACCGTAAGTTGTACCATCCCAAGGTAATTCATCGCCGGCGTCATTGACTATCTTCATATCTACGCCATAGATCGCATGGCCTTGCTTCATCAAGACAGCTTCTTGCTGCTCATTTGACATCGCCATATGCTTGGCTTGCAAGGTGCCAGTTGTACCCAAGGGCGACATCTCGGTCATTCCCCATGCATGAACGACTTCGACTCCATAAGTATTTCTGAGTGTTTTCATCATGCTGGGTGGGCAAGCCGAGCCACCAATAATCGTTCTCTTGAAAGTAGAAAATTTCAGATTATTTTGCGCAACATAAGTTAGCAAGCCTAGCCAAATAGTTGGCACGCCCGCCGAGAACGTGACTTTTTCCTGCTCGAATAATTCATATAAGGATTTGCCATCCATATGCGGGCCAGGGAAAACTAATTTAGCTCCAGTTATTGGTGCAGAATAAGGTATTCCCCATGCATTGACGTGAAACATAGGCACTACAGGCATCACACAATCGCGCGCAGACACATTTAAAGCGTCTGGCATAGCAGACGCAAAGGAGTGCAGAACTGTGGAACGATGCGAGTACAAGGCGCCTTTAGGGTTGCCTGTGGTGCCCGAGGTATAACACAGGCTGGAGGCGGAATTCTCGTCGAATAATGGCCATTCAAATTCGTCTGAATTGGCATTAATCAGATCTTCATAGCACAGCAAATTAGGGATGGTGCTATCCGTAGGCAAGCGATCTTTATCGCACATCATGACAAAGCCCCTGATTGTCGGGCAGTGACTCGCTATCGCCTGGATGATGGGTAGAAAAGTGATGTCAAACAGCAGAAATTGATCTTCTGCATGATTAATAATGTAAGCAATTTGCTCAGGATGTAAGCGGGGGTTGATCGTATGCAAAACTGCGCCTGAACCTGAAACCGCGTAATACGCTTCCAAATGACGGTAACCATTCCAAGCTAGCGTTGCAATCCTGTCGCCTATTTTTATGTCCAACTGGCGAAACGCATTCGCGAGTTTTTTTGCGCGTTGATGACATTGGCTATAGTTATATCGGTGCATGTCGCCTTCTGCGCGGCGAGAGACAATTTCGTTGCTGCCAAAATGTCTGGCTGCATGCTCAATAATGCTAGAGATAAGCAAAGGTTTGCTCATCATTTGCCCCATGAGTGGGCTTTTTTGATACTGCGACATTTGTTCTCCTGGAATGTGCTAAGTTTAGTATGTGTAACTAATTACGTTAAAAAGCTAAGTTTGTTTTAATAGATACCTATCATAATTGATTGATTTTGGTACGACCGTACTAATTCGTCAACGCATACTCATGTTGCGAAGCACAAAAATAACTAAAACTAATTAAATTTCTACTCCCTGCGGAGTAAAATTTTGATTAAATTCGTATGGAAATTTTTAAGAGTTTTCACTAGTGTCCGGTTAAATTGCTTTAAAAGCTGAAAAATCCGCATAACGACGCCGGTTCCAGCGCGATTTTGTTTGGTGCCGATTTGAAATTGGAAATCGCATTTCTGTGTCATTTTCTAGGTTTTTCAACCGAGGAGATGAAACATGAATGTTGACCAGACTTTGTTTGCCCAAGTAATGGAATTCATTCCCTGGACAAGTTTTACGCGGATTGTTGATCGTTACGCCGGTAACTCTGGTGTGCGTCGAATGAATTGTGCCGAGCAATTTCGAGTGATGGTCTTTGCGCAATTGACGTGGCGCGACATTGAAGTGACGCTCGGCGCTAACTGCAGTAAGTTGTATGCAATGGGACTGCGTCACTCGGTACGTCCCGCTACTTTGGCGGATGCCAACGAGAGTCGCGATTGGCGGTTGAAGCACGTAAGCCGGCAGCGGGTTTGATTTTACACTCTGACCGTGGCAGTCAATATACCAGCAATGAATACCAGCATTTACTCAAGCAGCATGGCATGATTTGCAGTATGAGCCGCAAAGGAAACTGCTGGGATAACGCGGCAATGGAGCGGTTCTTCTTAAATTTAGAGATGGAGCGCGTCTGGCAACGTGATTACGCGAACCAG
>JANYFV010000277.1 GCA_025359635.1 Undibacterium sp.
ACGGAAATGTCAGCGAGATTGCATTGCGCGTCACCAGACGCGTACTTGAGGTGCCTTCGACCCCTGCATACCAGGCATCAATAATTGTGCGCAATAAACCAAAAGCGCAGATCGCTACGACTAATCCCACCATGGTGAGCATGGTACGTAGTTTATGCCGGAAGGCGTTTTTGAGTAATAGTTTGAAGATGAACATGCGCTTTTTTCATTGCCTTAATGATGTTCGCTGACGATTGCATCATCCGGAACCAACTCACCTTTTTCCAGATGAATTAATCGCTTGGCGCGTGATGCTGCTTTCGGATCATGCGTGACCATGATGATCGTCTTGCCCAATTCCGAGTGCAGCTCTTCCATTAAATCTAAGACTTCACCGGCGGTGACTCGATCAAGATCTCCAGTAGGTTCATCGGCCACGATCAGGGTTGGGTCAGTGACCAAGGCGCGGGCAATCGCTACGCGTTGTTGCTGGCCGCCAGAGAGTTCGTTGGGATAATGATCCATACGATCAGTCAGCTTGACCATGTTGAGCGCGGCCTCTACGTGTTCCTTGCGCTGCGCACGCGAGAGCTTGGTGAGCAGTAGAGGCAACTCTACGTTTTCAAATGCGGTCAACACTGGCATCAGGTTGTAGAACTGAAAGATGAAGCCGACATTGGCAGCGCGCCAGTCTGCCAGCTCGCCTTCGCTGAGTGATGCGATGTTGACGCCGCCTATCTCGATATTGCCGCTAGTCGGTTTATCGATACCTGCAATCAGGTTGAGCAGGGTACTTTTACCGGAACCGCTAGGTCCCATCAGGGCGATAAATTCACCTGCGCGTACTTCCAGATCAACCCCTTCAAGCACCGGAATAATCTGTCCGCCACGGGTATAGGACTTATTTAAACTATGAATGCGGATTAGGGCGTTCGTTGAGTTTGAATTTGAGCTAGCGGTCATTTGCTCGCCAGCACAATTTTTGCGCCCGCCCTAATTTTTTCTGAAGGAGTAATGACGAGTTTATCGCCCGATTTTAAATCACCAGTGAATTCCATATTGTCGCCAATTTTGTGCCCCAAAGTGACAGCAACCGCTTCGACCGTATCATCCTTAATTCGGAATACCCACTTCTTGCCATCACGTTCAATGATAGCTTTAGGGTTAAGTGCCAGCACAGGTTGTTGATCTGCATCGGTCACCGCTTGCGACAAAATAGTGACCTTGGCACTCATCTCCGGGAGGATGCGTGTATCGAGTTTTTCAAAACGAATTTTGGTCATGACTGTGGCTTTGGCTCGGTCGACGGTAGGGACGACGCCGACGATGCTGCCGCGAAAGCGGCTGTCAGGTAAGGCATCTAAAGTGATCTCTACCGGTTGGCCGATCTTGGCTTTCGATAAATTACTTTCAGAGACATCGGCCTCGACTTCCAGTGTCGTCATATCGGCCATCGTCACCACCGCGCCCTGGCTACCGGCCGCGCTGGAAAACGGTGTGATGATGTCACCGACATTGGCGTTTTTGACTAAGACGACACCGTCAAACGGCGCGCGGATTTCGGTAAAGTCTTGATTCACCTGCTGCACCTTGAGTTGGGCTTGCGACACTGCTACTGCTGCCTGCGCGAGTTTGATCGCTGCTTTGGCTGCATTGACGCGATTATTGGCAGCATCGAGTGCCTGAATCGAGACGAAGCCTTGTGCACGCAAGTCATTGCTGCGCTTCAGTTCCGATTCTGCATTGACCAGTTCGACATTAGTTTGCGCCACGCCAGCTTCTGCTTGACGTATGCCCGCTTGCGCTTGCGCCATCGCGGCCTGCACATCGCTGGCATCAAGTCGCGCTAATACATCACCTTTCTTTACCAGACTACCTTCACGCACATTGAGTAAAACCAGGCGACCGGTCGCTTTGCTCGCCACCGCCGCGCGCCTTTGTGCGACGACATAACCCGATGCAGTAAGCTGGGCATATTGTTGTGAAGGGTAGGTAGTCACAACCGAGGTGGTTTGCACCTCAATTTTTCCTGGACGCAGGACGAGCGCCGCTATCGCTAGCAAGACAAGCCCGGCAATGATCCAGCGACCCCAGTGTCGACGCTTTCCAGAAGAGCCTGGCGTGCTGCTGCGGTCTATTTTGAGTTGCGTAAGCGTGGAAGTTGTGGATGTACTGGATGGCGCAGATGCAGGAGAGCTCATAGGCTTTTAATCTCAAGAAGAAAAACGTTAAATTCGCGCAAGAATTTTACACTGGATTTGACTAATTTTTGTGTCTTACCGTAAAGCGGCGAATCAGAAACTTAGTGCAACAACGATGCGCAAGACAGGCTATTTGTCGGATAATGCTGAAATGAAAGACAGCATCTATAGCTTAATTACATCCATGGCACGAAAAAAATCCGATAGAGAAATAAGCAAATCCTCGCATCCCGAAGTCTCGATTTCTGAATTCAGAGGCGTGCGCTCTTTGCATTTGATGAGCGACCTGAGTGGCGACACCAGCTGCGCACCAATACAAGGATCGATGCGCATGGCGGTGCCAGATCAGATCGAGCTGGAATATGTGCAGCAGATGATGATGTGGATGCTGTTTAATGATAATCCCGCGCATGTGGTGCAACTCGGTTTGGGAGCGGCGGCGCTGACTAAATTTTGCCACTCTCGTTTTCCGGAAGCTAAGGTTACGGCGATAGATTTGAATCCTAATGTGATAGCCATGTGCCGGGCGCAATTTAAGCTGCCAGAAGATGATGAGCGCCTGCAAGTCATCGAAATGGATGCCTTGGATTTTGTCTTGAGCCCGGCAAGGCACAATAGTATGGATGTCTTGCAGGTCGATTTATATGATGCCGAGGCACAGGGCCCGGTACTGGATACCCCAGAGTTTTATCAGGCCTGTGCCGACTGCCTGGCCGAGAATGGCATGATGACGGTGAATTTATTTTCGAATACCGAAAACCGGCAAAAAAATATTGCTGCGATGGAATCAGCTTTTGATGCGGTGGTATGGTTGCCAGAAGTGCATGATGCGAACGTCGTCGCAATTGCCTTTAAACGTTCGCCAGAGATCGATTTTGCGGTGTTGTACCAGCGTGCCGCCATCATCCGCGTGAATGACAAATTGCCCGCACCTTATTGGGTTAACGGGCTCAAAGAGTGGATGACTTCAGGCGATGAGGAATGACACTTAAACCGCAATATTGATAGTGCCGCCAGTGACTTCTCCGCGCGTATTCACTACGGGTGCAGGTGGCGGTGGGGCCGGGGGCTTTTGCTGGTTGTTGGCGTTTTCGACTTTAGGTGGTGGCGCCGCCGCTTTTGCCGGTTGCTGTACCGTTTCTGGCTGACGAACTTGTTCGCTGGCTTTGGCCGCAGCAGCCCTTTGAATTTCAGTTGTGCTAATAGGTTTTGGTGCTGGCGCTGCAGGAGATGCTGAGCCTTGGATTGCTGAGGTTGCCATGCTTCTCACCTTTAACATGAGGTTGGTGTACTTATCAGGATAGAAGAGATAATCAATTTCTGCAAGAAATGGATTGAAAGCTACAAAAATCAACGAAAAAAAACGCTGAAAATCACATTTCGATGATCTCCAGCGTTTTTGTTTATGTGAGTTCAGCTGAACCCGGCATAATTTCTTGTAACTTAATTGGTCAATTAGTTACGAATAATGCGTTTGTATTCGTTGGTACGAGTGTCAATTTCAATCATGTCGTCTTGGCTTACGAATAATGGCACTTGTACATTGTGGCAATGCGCTTCAACTGCATTTTCAATCTTGGCAGCTTTTAAGACGTTGCCTGACGTGTTGCCTTTGATAGCTGGCTCAGAGTAAATGATCTGACGCACAACTGTTGTTGGCAATTCAACGGAAATGGCTTTGCCATCGTAAAAAATTGCTTCGCATTCCATGCCGTCTTTGAGGTAATGCAAGGCATCGCCCAAGTTTTCTTCTTCAATTTCAAACTGTTCATAGTCTGCATCCATGAAGACATATAAAGGATCAGCGAAATAAGAATAAGTCACAGGTTTTTTGTCGAGAACAACAACTTCAAATTTGTCGTCACCGCGGAAAACGCTTTCTGAAGGGCTGTTGGTCAAAAGACTTTTCATCTTCCACTTGTAGGTGAAGCCCGTGCGGCTTGAACCATTGACATCAGAGCGCAGAACGATCATAGGCTTGCTGTCGACCATAATAATGTTGCCAACACGAATTTCTTTTGCAGGTTTCATAATGAATATACGTAAAAAGGAGGTTGCATAAAAATCATCTGCCGCTTACCGGTAAAAAAACTAGCGAGCTGATAGGTGATAGAGGTTGAAAATACGGTAAAAATTAACCGCACATTTTACCGCAGATTTGTTAAAAATTTACCGAAACGTATCGCAAAAAGTGATTAAATTAGAGGCGAGGTCACCGTTTTCCATCATCTGACGCTGCCAATTGATACACATCAAGGTAATTTGAGGCATCTCACTTTGAAACGCCGACCAAGTTCTTTGCCAATTGATATTCTCTTTTGCTGCGGCGTTCCAGCCTAACGAGAGTGCGGTTGAATTCTCGGTTGTGGCAGTATGACATTCTAAAAATGCATTCAATTTCTTGTGGTGCAGGTTTTCATCTTGCGGATAGATGTGCCAGATAAATGGCTTAGCTGCCCATTGGGCGCGGACAAATGAATCCTCTCCTCGCACAAAATTGAGATCACATGACCAGAGCAATTTATCATAGTCAGGCTGAGGAATAAACGGCAGTACCCGTACAGTCAATGAGCCATGCCTTGCCATCGCGCCCGCGACAGGGCTTTGTCCTAGAAATAATTCAACGGCGTCAGTGGCAACTCCTTCTGGTACGAGGCAGGTAATTGCTGCAGTGCTGTCTTGCCAGGCTTCAAACAGGCTTGCGATAGGAGCTTGCGGATAGCAAAACAAAGAGACTTTGGTCGACGCCATCTCAATAGACGTGACGCCAAACTGTGCCAGAAACGCGTACATCGCAGCATGATCGGATTGAAACTCTTGTCGCTGTTGCTCCAATGCAGATTCGATGAGTAAGCCGCCCGTTTTATTGTTAAAGCCGGGGAAGAAGAAATACTTTGTCAGCGACATCGTAGGATGTGGTGACGGTAGCGTGTGACAACCTTCCACCCATTCTTCTGCGGTCAGACCTTCCAGATTCAGCCAGACTGGGCGCGGCGTGCATTCTGCCATCGCGACAATATAAGCAGGCGGGATATCGCAAGCAAAAAATTCAATCACGATATCGGCCACGTCGCTGGCAGTAAATATCGCGTCTTGATTCTGCCAGTGTCGCACCAGTACGTCTGCTATCTCTTGCAGATCGCAATCGACAGCGACCTCCGGACATATTCTTTTGAAACTCGCTAAATCATCGACCCAAAGTGTGACCGCGATGTCGTGTTCCTGTTGTAACTGCTTGGCTAAACGCCAGCAAATTCCGATGTCGCCATAGTTATCGACGACTTTGCAAAATAAGGCTAGAGATCTTGTTTGATGTTTTTTTAAATACATTTTTGAACGTTTAATTAAAACAAAATGTCGGTTTCAGACGTAATTATTTTTCCAACTGCGCAAGGCCGCAAAATGGCTAGCTTCGTTTTGCTCTTCGCTGATTTTTCCACTGGCAAGTAAGCGCGCAATCACAGTTGGTTCACGGCTTCGCAGGAAAGGATTGGTTTGTTTTTCTAAACCTATCTGACTTGGTACAGTTGGGATTCCTTGATCGCGCTTAGCTTGCTCTCGTTTGATACGGACAAGTAAGGCTTGATTTTCGGGTTCTATCTCTTTGGCAAAACGTAAATTCGACATGGTGTATTCATGTGCGCAAAACACCGCAGTATCATCCGGCAGGGCAGCAAGTTGATCGAGAGAATGCAGCATTTGGTCTGGTGTACCTTCAAACAATCGACCACAGCCGCCGGCGAATAAAGTGTCGCCGCAAAACAGCCATTGCTGCAAAGGTGCAAAATAGGCAATGTGGCCCAGAGTATGACCTGGCACAGCGATGATTTCTAAATTGAGCTGAAGTTCTGGCAAGTGCAAGCGGTCATTCTGAGAGAGCGGTTGGGTCACCGCTGCAATGCCGTCATTGGCTGGCCCGTAAACCGGTACGGATTTGTACTTGAGTAGTGCCGGCACGCCGCCAATGTGGTCAGCGTGGTGATGTGTCAGTAAAATAGCGCTTAGCTCTAAATGATGCTGCGCCAGTGTCGCTAAAATGGGCACTGCGTCACCCGGATCTACTGCAGCAGCATGTTTGCCATCGTGGATAATCCAGAGATAGTTGTCGTCAAAGGCGGGGACAGTCAATATACTTAGGGCATTTTTCATAGACTGGGCTGAGGAGTAAAAAGCTTGAGTGATCCCATTATAGACTTAGGCAGTTGGTTAGAGCAGCCCGCAGGCCGCTATATCCGTGCTTGGGAGCAAGCTTTGCTGGATCAACTCACCTCAGATATCTTTGGCTTCCACGCATTGCAGATAGGCTTGCCGCAAATTAATGCGCTTGCAGCTAATCGCATGCCGCATAAGTGGGTGACCGACGAAGTTGAACCGGATAAAACGCATCAGCGGGCGCGTTCTTCTGTAGTGCTGGTGCATGATTTCGCTGAATTGCCGTTTGATTCCCAAAGCATAGATCTGGTGGTATTGCCCCATATATTAGAATTTGCCGCCGAACCACATCAGGTTTTGCGCGAAGTCGAGCGCATTTTAATTCCCGAAGGCCGGGTCATTATCAGTGGATTTAATCGCGCCAGTTTATGGGGAGCAAGACAAAAAACCGGGCGCATCACCGGGCGTTATTTTTTGCCGAAAGAGGGTGAATTTATTAACGCAGCAAGGATGAAGGATTGGTTGAAATTATTGAATATGGAAGTGAATCAAGCCGATTTCGGCTGTTATGCACCACCTTTTGCGACAGAAAAATGGTTGAGCCGATTTTCTTTCATGGAGAAAATGGGTGCCAGATGGTGGCCGTATCTTGGCGCGGTGTATATGGTGCAGGCAATCAAGCGCGTAAAAGGCATGCATTTGATCGGCCCTGCGTTGAAACGCAAGCGACTGCCGAGTGGACATGCTGTTCAGGTCGCCAACAAAATGAAGAATCAAAAAGAACAAAATGGATAAAATTGAAATTTACACGGATGGCGCATGCAAGGGCAATCCTGGCGTTGGTGGCTGGGGCGCATTATTGATCGCAGGCGCAAAAGAAAAAGAGTTGTTTGGCGGCGAAAAAGAGACCACCAACAACCGCATGGAACTCATGGCGGTGATACAGGCGCTGGGAGTATTAAAACGCCCGTGCAATATTGTCTTGCATTGTGATAGTCAGTATGTGTTGAAAGGGATTACTGAATGGATCACAGGCTGGAAAGCGAAGGGCTGGAAAACCGCCTCACGAGCACCGGTGAAGAACGTTGATCTATGGCAGGCATTGGATCAGGCTCGCACTCAACACAAAATCGAGTGGAAATGGGTGAAGGGACATGCCGGAGATCCGGGCAATGAACGGGCAGATCAGTTGGCAAATCTTGGCGTTGAATCGGTTCTGTGATTAATTTTCTTGAGAGCTGCTTAACAGGCTTTCAAGAGCTTGTAAAAATTGATGTACGTGATACGCATCGGCCAAGCCATGATGGACATAGGTCGCTACCGGCATCATTAGCCGGTCATTTTGCTTGAAGTATTTACCGACAGATATTTTGGGCACGCTATCTTGTTGCTGGAAATGACGTGCGTGGGTGAGACCGGTAAAACTGATCCATGGCATAGCGGAAAAATGAATCACGTCATTGCGCACCATACTGGAATTAAATCCTAATCCGCTAGTTTTCCTGACGTTCATCATGGATTTTTTTGCCTCTAACGAAAAATTGGCAAAG
>JANYFV010000282.1 GCA_025359635.1 Undibacterium sp.
CTTTGCCAATACTCAATCTGTTGAATGATTGGTTTTTTTGGCACAAAACCAAATCAAAGATAGCATCTTTGAACATTAATCACGGTTGGGATATTGGCGTAGGGCGACCAAGTCGACTTGCTTGCTGGGCTATGCGAAGCTTACCCGCGCGTGCCCGCTTTATGGACATGATGGACGATTTCCCGGCATTTTATAGTGGACTATCACGCATTTCCATGCAAAATACTGCCAACGATTTAATGAGCAGATGTGATTACTTTTTTTGCAGCGAACAATCATTAATCAAAAAACTCAACGAGCATCAACTGAATAAAAATATTCAGCTAATCCCGAACGGCTATGACATGCGACGCCTGCCTTCGCTATCATCATCCAAACCAGAAAAAAAAATCATCGGCTTTGTCGGAACAATCTCAACGTGGTTTGACTGGAAACTGGTGATCGAAATCGCGCTTGCCTTACCGCACGTCAAAATCATGTTGATAGGCCCGCGTGGTGGCGAAATGCCATCAGAGTTGCCGCTCAATATCGAACTATTACCGGCATGTTCGGTTGAGGATGCAATTCAGCATTGTCAAAAATTCACAGTAGGATTAATACCGTTTGTGAATAGCCAACTCACTGAATCAGTTGATCCGATTAAATATTACGAATTGCGCGCCTTAGGTATTCCTATCTGGACCACTTCTTTTGGCAGTATGACCGACAGGCTGAAAGAAACAGAAGTAACACAAATACTTAGCGGTATGGATTGGCGAGCGCTGTGGAATCAGGTCACAAGTGCCGCAATAGACGAAGAAAAAATATCCCTATTTAGAAAAGAAAATGACTGGGATGTTCGCTTTGAACATATGGCCGAGTGGCTTAAACTCAAGCACAGAAATAGTTAAATTGACCAAAGGGCGAAGCATCTTTCGGTGCGACCCGAAGCCAAATAACAACGGGAATGGGAATGTGCTTGTGCGCTTTTTTCAGAATGACAAAGTGCACAAGCCTAACAAAATTTACACTGCCCCATACCGGTTACGATAAGCAGCAACGGCATCTTTATGTTGTGCAAGCTGAGAATCTGCACCTGCCAATGATAAATAGTCAAATAGGTCATTGAGGTTAGCAATCGAAATCACCGGAATGCCATACGCATCGCTGACTTCCTGCACTGCGGAATGCTGAGATAAAGCGTCATCCTTACCCGACCGCTCCATCCGATCCAACGCGATCAAGACTGCGCATGGAGTGGCACCGGCAGCACGTATCATTTCTACTGATTCACGCACTGAAGTACCGGCAGATATGACGTCGTCAATAATAACAACCTTCCCTTGCATCTTGGCACCGACGATAGTACCGCCTTCGCCATGATCTTTAGCCTCTTTGCGATTGAACGCAAATGGCACATTGCGACCTTGAGCAGCCAATGCTACTGCAGTAGCAGATGCCAGAGTAATGCCCTTATACGCGGGGCCAAACAGCACATCAAACTCAAGGTTGGCATCGAGCAAAGTTTGCGCATAAAAAGTGGCGAGCCGCCCTAAATTAGCACCATCATTAAACAAACCTGCGTTAAAAAAATACGGCGAATTACGCCCGGCCTTGGTCACGAAATCGCCGAAGCGTATTACTCCGGTCTGAACCGAAAATTCGATGAACTCTTGTTTTAAATTTTTCAAAATATGCTCAATTTTATTGTGTCTGATTTTTAAAACAGTATGCATCTGCATTGGCAAAAAGATTATGTCGTTATCACAATCCCTAAGTCATGTTTAACTGTTTTAGTCAACCTAGAATAGCATGTCGACGACTGATCGTTCAAGAACAAAAGCCGACAACAAGATACGCGCAAAAGAAATTTTGTCAAAAATAACATCGCGACGATAAGACATCAGATATAAATTTTTTCTTGTCTCGAAAAATACCGGGAATCAATAGTCTTGGCCAGACGCATGGCCGGTCTTTCAAGTAGCACGAAAGATAAATAAGCCAAGAACATTGTCATTGGTAAGGACCAGAGCATATTCCAAAATGGTCCGTGCGCAGGCCAGATTTGTTTGACTGTTTGCTGGACGATAAATCCGTATAAATATACGCCATAAGAAATATCAACCGGTAATTTAAAATTACTAACAAAGAAATCACGCGTCGCAATATACAAACTAGTGTAAAACAAGGCCAGATAAAACAAAGCCTGCAACAACATTGTATTCCGGCATAAATAAAACAGCATCCATAACGCCAAGCAAGTCCAGATATCAATTTCAATTTCATCTTTTGCGATCACAGCAAAGGCGCCGAGAAAAAAACATCCAGGTAAAAACCAGGCTGTTTTTAATGCACCGAAGGGCGGCATAATTTCAGGAAAAAAAACACTCGCCATGACGATAGAAAAACAAACAACGCCCGCACGCATAGGCCGGTCTAACATTTTCAACACAAATAAAACCAGCAGCCAGGCGTAACAGGCTATTTCATAACTTAAGGTCCAGAGAGAACCATTAACCGTATTCAGTGGATTTTTTTCAAA
>JANYFV010000309.1 GCA_025359635.1 Undibacterium sp.
CTATCAGCGGCCGCAATTTTTCTGCTATTGCCTCACGCGCCCTAAAAATTCTGCTTCTCACGGTGCCAATGGGGCACTGCATCAATTCTGCAATTTCATCGTAACTCAAGCCCTCGATTTCTCGCAGAGTAATCGCGTTGCGCAACTCTTCAGGCAAAGACGCCATCGCAGAATTCACGGTCTCGGCAATTTGCTTGGTCGCCAGCAAAGACTCTGGAGTATTGATATCTCTTAGTCCATCTGCGTCAACAAAAGTTTCAGCTTCTTCAATGTCAGCATCAGTTGAAGTCGGTGCGCGGCGGCCTTGGGTCACAAGATAATTCTTGGCCGTATTAATTCCGATTCGATACAGCCAGGTATAAAACGCCGAATCCCCACGAAAATTAGCCATTGCACGGTAAGCTTTAATGAACGCTTCTTGAACAACATCTTCCGCTTCGGCATGATCATGGACGAGTCTAGACACAAGCCTAAATAATTTCCGTTGATATTTGGAAACCAGAAGCTCGAATGCCTTTTTATCACCACGTTGTACGCGTTCAACAAGCAGTTGATCAATTTCGCGTTCTGTCGTCACTCACTCTTTCCTATTTATCTTAGTAACCGCTACTGCAAACACGCGAAGTATTGAGTAGACTGAATTCGCCACTTAAAAGTTCCCCGAAGAACTATCTGCACCAAATATAGTTCTGCTTGACGTATGCATCGCAATCCAATTTAGAGCAACCGAGAGTTTTCTATAGGTATCTACATCAACGCTATCCCGCAGAATTGGTAGCGTAATATTTTGACCGTTATCAGAGTAAAGAGAGACCAACATCAATTGCTGCCACAAGGTGCTTCTTTCTGACAATTTAACATTCAGCGAATCGAAATACGAAGGGTTAGCCCTCAAAACTCTGACAATCATATCTCCTGAATCAGAAATATCTAATTGAACTGAATGTTGCCTTCGACAATACCGAAGAAATATTGTCAAACTCAGCAAACCGCTTAGCAGGACAATTACTAATATAGTTATTTTATCAACTTGAGTACATAATCCCGCATAGACGATGGCAAAATTTGCGAGTACAAA
This sequence comes from Undibacterium sp., assembly GCA_025359635.1. Classification (GTDB taxonomy): domain Bacteria; phylum Pseudomonadota; class Gammaproteobacteria; order Burkholderiales; family Burkholderiaceae_D; genus Undibacterium. The sequence continues at coordinate 1,079 of JANYFV010000309.1, forward strand.
CATGGAAGCTAACATGCTAGCAAGCATGCGCGAAGGCTGAATAGTAGCGGAGACTGCAATTGACATATCGGTGCCAAAAAAAAGCGGCACTTCATTTCGATCCAAAATGAAGTGCCAATAGATTGACCGAACTACCAGGTCAGGTAAAATTTAATTAAACTTTGCCAAAAATCAGTGTGCCGTTTGTTCCACCAAAACCAAAGTTATTTTTCATCGCAAAATTAATCGTCATATCTCTTGCCGTATTTGCACAGTAATCAAGATCACATTCTGGATCCTGATTAAAGATGTTAATAGTAGGCGGAGAAACCTGATTTTTTAATGCAAGTACGGTCAACACAGACTCGAGTCCACCGGCGCCACCCAATAAATGTCCAGTCATCGATTTGGTCGAATTAACTGTCAATTTATAGGCATAATCACCAAAGGCAGCCTTAATCGCATCCGTTTCATTTTTATCACCCAAAGGCGTGGACGTGCCATGCGCATTGAGGAAATTAATTTGATCGGGATTAAGACCAGCATTTTTCAAGGCATTGACCATGCTGCGGCGTGGCCCATCGACAGTTGGTGTCGTAATATGGTAAGCATCGCCACTCATGCCAAAACCCAGTACCTCGGCATAAATCTTAGCGCCACGTGCTTTTGCGTGTTGGTATTCTTCCAGCACCATCACGCCAGCGCCTTCACCAATGACAAATCCATCTCGGTCTTTATCCCAAGGTCGGGATGCAGTAGTGGGATCATCATTGCGAGTAGACAAGGCACGAGCAGACGCGAAGCCGCCTAAACCTAATGGTGAAATGGTCGATTCAGATCCACCCGCAATCATGACATCGGCATCACCATATTCGATCATTCTGGCAGCTGAACCTATGCAATGCAAACCAGTAGTGCAGGCTGTAACTATCGACAAATTTGGCCCTTTCAGACCGAATTTGATCGACAAATTACCGGATATCATATTGATGATCGAGGCAGGCACAAAGAAGGGGCTAATACGACGCGGTCCACGCGTGATTAAGCTATCTTTGTTATCCTCGATCAAAGGCAAGCCGCCCATACCAGAACCGACAATGACGCCAATTCGCTCAGCGTTTTCTTCCGTCACTTCTAAACCGCTATCCTGAATGGCCTGACACCCCGCAGCAATCCCAAAATGGATAAATGTATCCATATTGCGCGCTTCTTTGGCGGAAATGTAATCCTCAATATTGAAGCCCTTGACTTCACCAGCGAAATGCGTAGTGAAAGGAGTGGCATCAAATTTTGTAATCGCTGCAATACCAGACTTACCTGCCGTGATCGCTCCCCATGTATCGGCAAGGTTATTGCCGATTGGGGTCACACAACCAAGCCCAGTGACTACTACACGACGTTTAAGCGTAAGGCTCAAGCGCTTCTCCTGGATTTAAAAACGATATTGCCTGAATTAGGCTTTGACGTGTGCTGTAGCGTAGTCTATCGCTTGTTTCACAGTAGTGATTTTCTCAGCTTGTTCGTCAGGAATTTCCATTTCGAATTCATCTTCGAGTGCCATCACGAGTTCTACTGTGTCAAGTGAGTCTGCACCAAGATCATCTACAAAAGATGATTCAATCTTGATGTCAGCATCAGCGACTCCCAGTTGCTCAGCGACGATTTTCCTAACGCGTTGTTCGATATCGGACATATGTGTCTCCAGTGGTGGTTACAGAAAGTGCGCGCATTTTAGCAGGTTTGCGCGCAAAAAAAGCAAATATACATTCTCCATGTTTATCTCCGAATAATTTCGGTTATTTTCGGCTATTTTCATGGAAAACATTACTCAAAATAAATTAGCACAAATACATGCCGCCATTCACATGTAGTGTAGTTCCCGTAATATACCCTGCTTCTGGCGAAGCAAGAAATACAGTTGCAGCTGCAATATCTTCAGGCTGACCTAATTTTGCCATGGGAATCTGCTGCAAAATTGCCGATCTTTGATCATCTGTCAGCGCTTTAGTCATATCCGTATCGATAAAACCAGGCGCGACACAGTTGACAGTAATATTACGGCTTCCTATCTCTCTTGCCAATGCACGGCTCATGCCTGCCACGCCAGCTTTTGCAGCGGCGTAATTCATTTGGCCAGGATTACCAGATGATCCAACCACAGAAGTAATGTTGATGATACGCCCATGCTTGGCCTTCATCATGCCACGCAAGACCGCACGAGAAAGACGCCCGACTGCACTCAAGTTGGTCGCGATGACATTATCCCATTCGTCGTCCTTCATACGCATAGCGAGTTGATCTTGGGTGATACCAGCATTATTCACGAGGATAGATAAGCTCCCAAATTCTTTTTGAATTTCATCCACCAAAGTGCCACAACGGGCGACATCGGTCACATTGAACGCGACTCCTTTACCTGCATTTGGACTAACTTCGTTCAAATAAGCAGAAATAGCCTCGGCACCAGCCTCAGTTGTGGCTGTTCCAATTACCCGCGCGCCGGCTCGCGCCAAACCTATTGCGATAGCCTTGCCTATACCACGTGAAGCTCCGGTCACTAGTGCTACTTGATTTGCTAATTGTTGTGTCATTTTGCGCGTCACCAATCGTATTATTTTAAAATTTCCATTACTTTTTCAAGTGAGGCCTGATCAAAAAATGCATCACCAATCAAATCACCATTAATTCTCTTGGTCAAGCCTGCCAGTACCTTACCCGGACCACATTCGATCACATGCGTGACACCAGAGGAGGCTATTTTCTGGATTGTTTCGACCCAGCGTACCGGGCTTGCGGCCTGACGTACCAGCGCATCTTTGATCGCTGATGCCTCATTCACAATCGCCACATCAACGTTATTAATCAGAGCAATCGTGGGCGCTGAGAAAATTAAACTTTCCAAATAGCCACTGAGCTTTACTGATGCTGGCTTTAACAAAGAAGAATGAAATGGTGCGGACACAGGCAAGATCAGAGCGCGTTTCGCCCCTTTTATCTTAGCAATCTCACAAGCACGCTCGACTGCCGCCTTGCTGCCAGCTATCACGACTTGCGCAGGCGCATTAAAATTAACCGCCTCAACCACTTCATCCGGATGATTTGCATTAGCCGCTGCGCAAGCGGCAACAACGTCCTCATCGGACAATCCCAAAATAGCGGCCATTCCTCCCTGCCCGACTGGTACAGCGCTTTGCATCGCCTCTGCACGGAAGCGCACTAGAGGCACGGCATCTTTAAATGCGATCACGCCAGACGCCACCAAGGCAGAATATTCACCAAGACTATGACCAGCGACAATGGAAGGAAGTGCACCACCTGCAGCTATCCAGGCGCGATAGCACGCCACTGCCGCGGTCAACATAACAGGCTGGGTGTTTGTCGTCAGGTCGAGCGACTCTTTCGGTCCCTCGTTAATTAATTTACCCAGATCAAATTGCAGCGCGTCTGATGCTTCTGCGATCGTCTGCTGGACGATAACGTTATCAGCAAAACCATTGAGCATACCAATGGCCTGTGAACCCTGGCCTGGAAAAACAAAAGCAAATTGCGTCATATTAATTAATTTCTAAATAATTTCTAAATATTCAAGCTACACCTGAGCTACATCCGGACAATCGCAGCACCCCAGGTAAAGCCACCCCCTACGCCTTCAAGCATGACGGTTTGTCCCTTTTGAATGCGCCCGTCTCGGACTGCCACATCGAGTGCCAGAGGGATTGATGCAGCAGAAGTATTCCCATGCTGATCGACAGTGACGATCACTTTATCCATAGGCATATCTAATTTTTTTGCTGTGCTTTGCATGATACGGATATTCGCCTGATGCGGCACCAGCCAATCAATTTGCGAAGCCGTTAAGCCAGCGATTTCCAAAACTTCATTGGCCACTTTTTCAAGCATACTCACCGCCAATTTAAATACCGCCTTGCCATCCATGTATAAAAATGCACTACCTGCGATTACTCCAGAATGCACATTCCCAGGAACGCACAACACGTTGGCGTGGCTGCCATCGGCGTGCAGTTTGGTCGCCAGCAC
>JANYFV010000319.1 GCA_025359635.1 Undibacterium sp.
AGTAAGCAAATGACCAGCGAGATGAATTTCACCAATACTACTTTGTGGTAGTTGCGCAAAACAATTGAGCGCTGCAATTGCATCCTCGCCGTGATTGCATTGATTAACATACAGATTGTTCACGTCCAGCAAAACACCACAGCCAGTGCGTTTTGACAACTGCACCAGGAGCTCCGCTTCAGACATACTGTCTTCATTAAAGCGCAGATAAGTCGAGACATTTTCAATTAGCACAGAGCGTTTCAGCGTGTCTTGCAACTGACTCACGCGAGCACAAACAAGATCTAACGCCTCTTGCGTCAACGGCAGCGGCAACAGATCATTCATATGTCTGTCAGCGATACTACCCCAGCACAAATGTTCGGAAACCAGCGCTGGCTCGATTCGCTCAATCAGGCGTTTAAGTTTTTCTATGTGAAAGTTTGAGTAACCTAGTGCCGATCCAAGACCAAGTCCAACACCATGCAAACTCAAGGGATAATCACAGCGAAGTTGCTGCAAAACATGCAGGTCATAGCCGCCATCGCCAAAATAATTTTCAGAATGTACTTCCAGCCAGTCGATTGCGACTGACCCGTTCAAAAAATCTCGGTAATGCTGACTACGCAAACCCACTCCGTTGCCGCTCAGGCTGAGAATGGGTTGGCGTAAAGAGTACGCAGAAACGTCCTTATCCACGTATGCTTAATATTTATGCTTTAGGCGCTTCCATTTTTCCGCCCATTTTTTCGCAAGTTCCAGCCGGTACTTTTTTCCATTCATTGAGATCCATATCTTTCTTGCCTTGACCAGCACATGAATGCGTACCATTTTTTGTAGCACAATCATTTTGACCTGCTTTAGCAACACCAAAACACTTTTCAGTTTTGACAGGGTCAGCAGCCATCGCTAAAGAAGAACCCAACAAACCAGCCAATGCCACTGCAACCAATGCTTTGTTACTCATAACCATCTCCTAAAAAAGATAAAAAAATGTACCCCAACCGGGCAAATTATTCAAACTACGGTAAATAGTCGGTCAAAGTGAAGTTACCTTACACTTTTTTTAAACTTTTTTCTTTTCTTTCTAAATATTTATTTAGAGGCTTTTTTTGATGCGTCCAAAAATTCCCTACAAGCTTAGCCCTAAGGTCTCTTGCCCAGCGCATACAAGACATCGGCGTGAATAATGTATACTCCTCAGCTATCAAAACCAAAAAATATTGGAATCTTATGCAAAAATTGTCATTTACTCTGGACGGAGAATACGTAGAAGTGAATCAGTTATTAAAACTGGTAGGACTATGTGACAGTGGCGGTGCTGGCAAGGTCATCGTTGCCAACGGTGCGGTTAAAGTCGACGGAAAACAAGAACTACGCAAAACAGCAAAGATTCGCGCAGGTCAGATTGTCACTCTTGGCGACGTTTCCATTAAAGTTCAATCAGCCTGAAGATCAGCTGATTCGGCATTAAATTCTGATTCTACTAATGCCGTTTCTTTTACCATAAACTGCGCCAGCATATTATCCATGGTGTCGACATGATGCTCAAACCACAGCGGCATTTCTTCAGCTAATCGCTCGCCTAGATCCACCTCACCCAATTCGACCCGGCGCCTTACTTCAGCCATCACTTCCAGGACTGCGTCGTGCTCCCGGCGGTGACAGCCAGCTGGCGGAAAACTGTTTTCCTCCATCCACTGATTCTCTTGATCGAAATGGGTAATTGAATGTGCAATTAAGGCATCAAGACGATTAAGAAAAGTCTCAGGTTTATTTTCTGACAATGCGGCGCACAACATGACAAACTCTTGATGAGTTTCATCCATCGCTGCATAACTCGTACAAAGTCTTTCCGACCAACCCCAAACTACTTGCGTCATAACAATTTCCTTTTGCACGATTTATTTATTTTTTCAGATACCGAATTATCTCTTATTGTCAGCACAAAACAAAACAGCGCTACAAAAGTAGCGCTGTGACTGGGTGAAAAATTGGTTCTTAAGCTGTCGTATTTATATTTCTGCCTAAATTCGATGGTAAATTCTGTATCGACTTATTATCCGGAATTGCCTCGATCAGGGAAGTTGCACTCTCAGCAGAAATATCGATCGCCTTTTTTAACACAGCGATACTCACTGCCTGGCTAGTACCTACGTCAGCCAATGTAGTCGCTACACTTGCTATTCCTGAAACGTTCATGACAATTCCCCTTATCTTTACATTTCCTATAACGGCAAACAATCAGGGGTTCTTTAGGATTTTTAAGGCTGTTTCAAGAATAAATTTTTTTGCATGCCATCCATCAGCCATTGCAAAATAGTTTCAGGTTGATTTAAATCCAACCAAATCAGTCCTTGCGGCAAATTTTGCGGTGCATCGACGTCTGAAGCAACGGCAATGATATGCGCATCCTCCAGATAAATAGCCGGTTTGCCAAGAGATGGCCGATGAACTTCCAATTTGGCAATTGCTTCCCACTTATAACCTTCAACCAGAGTCAGATCAGCAGGTGCAAGGCGTTGTAGCAATTCAAACAAGGAAGGTTCAGTGGCCTCGCGTAATTCGCGCACCAAGGCGTAGCGGTACGGCGATGCCAACAAAACTTCAGCTGCACCAGCCAGTCGTAACCGGGCGCTATCTTTATGGGCTGGCTCAAGAATGATGTCGTGATGGCTATGCTTGACGACATTGACGGTTTTGCCAATTGCGGAGAGATGTGAAAGCAAGTATTCCAGCAAGGTGGTTTTTCCACTTCCTGACCAACCGACCACACCTAAAAGTTGCATTGCCATTATCATTCACCGTAAAACAAATATGGGCGGAGTATAAAAGAAACCACCCATATTGTGTTTGACGCCACGCTAGAAATCCTTACAAGCGAAGTTGAGACTAACCACTATTGCGCAAACCCGCCGCAATGCCATTGATAGACAAATGAATACCGCGCCGCACTCTTTCGTCCTGATCACCCTGGCGATAGCGTTCCAGCAGCTCAACCTGCACGTGGTTCAAAGGGGACAGGTAAGGAAAACGGTTCACAATCGAACGCTTCAACAAGGGATTTGCCGCCAGCAATTCATCTTGCCCAGAAATAGCTTTCAGCACTTCTATCGTTGCCTCGTGCTCAGCTTGAAGACGAGGGAAAATGCTGTCACGCAATGCTTCATCTTTCACCAATTGCGCATAACGGCTGGCGATGCCGATGTCGCTTTTAGCCAAGACCATTTCCATATTCGATAAAACGGTAGAGAAAAAAGACCAGTCCTTAAACATTGCCTGCAAGATTTGTAAGCCATCCTTAGGATGCGCCTTCAGATACGCTTGTACGGCGGTGCCGAAACCAAACCAACCCGGTAACATCAAGCGGCATTGAGACCAGCTAAACACCCATGGAATCGCGCGCAAATCTTCAATCGCTGTTGATTTTTTACGCGATGCAGGACGGCTACCGATGTTCAAACCGGCAATTTCAGAAATCACGGTCGACTCCCAGAAATACTGCTCAAAACCCTCAGTTTCATACACCAGATGACGGTAAGCGCGGAAGGCGTGATCGGATAATTCTTCCATCGCCGATAAAAATTCCGGACGAGGTGCAGCTTCGGTATGCGCCAGTAAACTCGCCTCCATCGTGGCAGCTGCCAAGACTTCCAGATTACGTCGGCCCACTTCAGGATTACCATATTTGGCGGTAATCACTTCACCTTGTTCAGTAAGACGGATTTGCCCTTGCACGGCACCTGCAGGTTGCGCCAGAATTGCCTGAAAACTTGGCCCGCCACCACGACCGACTGAACCACCGCGCCCGTGAAATAAACGCAGACGTATTTGATGTGTGGCAAACACCTTCACCAGATCAAGCTCGGCTTTGTAAAGCTCCCAACCAGAGGTGAGGAAACCGCCATCCTTATTACTGTCGGAGTAACCCAGCATGACTTCCTGCGCGTTACCACGGCTAGCGAGCAGACGCGCATACGCCGGAATGCCGAACAGTCTATCCATCACCGGAGCGCTAACCTGCAGATCGCCTATGGTCTCAAACAGAGGGATGATGTTGACATCTAGTCGCCCTTCAGTCGGATGCAAAAGACCAGATTCCTTCAGCAACAAGGCTAGTTCCAGCATGTCAGAGACACCGTCGGCTTTGGAAATAATGCAGTTAGGTACAGCACCCTTACCATATCTTTGCTGCGCAGTGCAGGCTCCTCGGTAGATCGCCAGTTCAGATTGCGTCTCCTCTGAATAGCTTAAATACGGTGAAGCCAAAGGTCGTGAAGAACTAATCTCAGTCACCAGAATGGCGATCCGCTGCTCTTCATCCAATTCCAGATAACGTATGGCTGGATTCGCGGCTTGCAACAATTCAGCGACGACACGTTCATGTACATCCGAATTTTGCCGCAAATCGACTGGCGCCAGATAAAAACCAAACACGCGCACGGCGCGGCGCAAATGGCGCAAGCGACCACGCGTCAATGCGGCAGAGCCATTATCAAATAAGGACTGATGGATAATATCGAGATCGGCCACCAACTCTTCCGCGCTGGCATATACCGCAGCATCACCACTGGCATGAATCGCAGGATCAAGGCCAAGCAATTGCTTATATGTGCTGGCCAAACGAGCATACACGCCGCTGACTGCCAGGCGATATGGCTCATCAGAACGATGTGGTGAGTGATCTGGCGAACGTTCTGCCAATGCAGTGAGATCGGCTGAAACATTCACCAGCAAAGTCGCCATCGATAACTGCGATCCCAGGGTATGCAATTCATCGAGATAAAACTTAAAGGCGCGTGTTGCCTGCATCGCCAAAGTTTTTTCCAGCACGCTAGCTGTGACGAAAGGATTGCCATCGCGGTCGCCGCCTATCCAGCTACCCATTTTCATAAAACTTGGCAACTCGATTTGCTTCACCGTGTTATTACCACCGTTATTCAATGCAGCATCTTTACTCGATAATAAATCTTCTAATCCAGCATACAGATGCGGCAACTCACGCAGGAAAGTGTAATCATAAAAACTAAGTCCATTTTCAACTTCATCGAGCACTGACAACTTCGACATGCGCAACATCCGTGTCTGCCACAAAGTAAGCACGGCACGTTGCATCGCCTCTTCATTGGCGGCCGATTCTTCTGGCGTCAATTGCATGCGGTCTCTCTCATCAAGCAGGCGCGTGATCACCATCTGGCAATTTAAAATACTCTTACGCTGCACTTCAGTCGGATGCGCCGTCAGCACCGGGCTTACTTCAGCCGTCTGAAAAAAGTCCAGTAACTGTTGTGTATTATGACCTGTGCTATACAGCTCTTCGATGGTATGCGCCAGACTGCCACGACGTGGTGCAGAACCGGCAATCAAATGCGCACGAGTGCGGCGCACATGATGCTGATCTTCTGCCAGATTCACCAGATGTGAGAAATAGCTAAAAGCGCGGATCACTTGCGTGGTCTGGTCATTGGTTAGCGTATCGAGCGTGGATTCCAGTTCGGCACGTGCGGCCTGATCTGCATCACGACGAAAGCGGATGGAGTTCTGGCGCACGCGTTCGATCAATTCAAAAATCTGCTCGCCATGTTGATTGCGCACCGTATCACCCAGTATGCGGCCCAAGTGGCGAATATCTTCGCGCAGGCTAAGGTCTTTATCGTCGTCGGCTTGATCGACTTTGGTATAGAGATGAGTATTCATACGAGAGAGTTTTACGGTACAGAAAAAAACATTAAATGGAAAAAACTTACCAGCAAATAAATTACCTTGCGACGGCTACTTTAGTACGACGGCGAATCGCTTGCAACAAACCACGAGTCGAACTGTCATACTCTTCTTTGACTGAATCGGGATCCAGGCTAATCAATTGTTGTGCCAGCGATTTGCCCAACTCTACGCCCCATTGATCAAAGGCATTAATATCCCAGATCACCGATTGCACAAACACCTTATGTTCGTACAAGGCAATTAGCGCGCCCAGCGAACGTGGCGTCAGTGAATCAAGCAATAACGTCGAAGTCGGGCGATTGCCTTCAAAAACTCTGGGTGCCAGTATCTTCTCTGGCAGATCACCCAGTTCTACCCGAACTTCTTGCATGCTCTTACCCAATGCCATCGCCTTGGATTGCGCAAAGCAGTTCGCCAGCAACGCCTTATTGTGTCCCGGTAAGCCAGCATCATCTTCCGCCACTACAATAAAATCAGTCGGAATTATCGTTGCGCCTTGATGCAATAATTGAAAATAAGCATGCTGACCATTGGTGCCCGCTTCACCGAATAAAATCGGCGAAGTGGTGTAGTCAACCCTATGTCCTTCACGTGTCACCGACTTGCCATTACTCTCCATCTCCAGCTGCTGCAAATACGCAGGCAAACGCGTCATACGTTGGTGGTAAGGTGCAATCGACAAGGCTTGCAGGCCCATGAAATTGATATTCCAGACGCCAATCAAGGCCATCAATACCGGCAGATTTTCTTCCAGCGGTGCCTGGGCAAAATGCAAATCCATTTCATGCGCACCAGCCAGCATTTCTTCAAAGCGATCTGCGCCTACATACAGGGCAATCGATAAGCCTATGGCGCTCCACATCGAATAGCGACCGCCCGCCCAGTTCCAGAACGGGAAGACGTTTTCTGGCGCGATACCGAATTCTGCCGCAGCTTCGATATTTGTACTGAGCGCAACAAAATGCTGCCTGATATGATCTTCAGGGCAGCCATGGTTCAACATCCAGTCACGTGCTGTTCTGGCGTTAGTCAAGGTCTCCATCGTCACAAAGGTTTTTGACGCCACCACAAACAAAGTTGTTTCCGGATCAGCGTTAGCCAACGCATCTGCGACATGACGGCCATCAACATTCGACACAAAATGCAGCGACAGATTTTTTTGCGACCATGGTGCGAGTGCAATGCACGCCATTTGCGGCCCGAGATCAGAACCACCGATGCCGATATTCACTATCGTGCGTATCGCCTTACCGGTGTAGCCAAGCCAACGCCCTTCTCTCACCGCATCGCTAAAGCTACGCATTTGTGCCAACACTTTATGCACATCAGCGGCGATATTTTCACCATTCAGATTGAAAGATTCACCTTTTGGCAAACGCAAGACCGTATGCAAAACGGCACGATTTTCAGTGTTGTTGATTGCCTCACCACGCAACATCGCATCACGCCTTGATTCAACTTCTTGTTGTCTGGCCAAGGCCAATAAATTTAACTTGGCAGTTGTGTCAATTCTTTGTTTGGAGTAATCAAGCAACATGCCACAGGCGGACGCAGAAAAATGCGTAAAACGTTGCGGATCGGTCTGAAACAATTCTTTCAGACTTGGCATGTTGTTGGCACGTTGCTGCAACAGGCACCATATAGGCGTACGGGAAACAGAAATAGCCATGATTTATTTATACAAAATGAGGTAACTAAAATACGCAAGCAAAGGGAAAAATGAGTATGCACGAAAGGGGCCATTTATACTTATTCCAAAAACAACTATAGCTATTGCGTTTTCAAAATCCTCGACCCGCGCACACCATTTACTTATTTCACAGCGATTATTTTCCGGCGGCCGCTGCCTGCGCTGCCAATGCGGCAACCGCTTGCCAGTCATTGGCATTAATCAGCGCGGCCGGACACATCCACGAACCGCCCACGCACAAAACATTTGATTGCTGCAACAATTGCGGCGTTGTTTCTACTGTGACGCCGCCAGTCAAACAAAAACGCACGTCGGGGAATGGGCCGCCCAGCGCCTTGGCCATCTTGACACTACCGACGATATCCGACGGAAACAACTTGACCACATTTAAGCCGTGCTCCAGCGCCAGCATCAGATCACTCGCACCGCCGACCCCTGGAAAATACGGCAAGCCAGATTCCGCAGCGGCTTTCGCTAACACTGGTGTAATCCCCGGGCTAATGCCGAAAGCTGCGCCAGTCTCTTTAACAGCATCTAGTTGCGCAGGCGTCAGAATTGTTCCAGCACCGACCGTCACGCTTGGGCAGGCCTTGACCACTTCACGCAATACCGTCATCGCATTTGGCGTACGCAAAGTAATTTCTATCGCAGCCAAACCATTTTCGGCCAAGGTCGTAACGCAACGAATCGCTTGATCCACGTCATCCGTCACCAGTATCGGCAGCACGCGGATTTGCGCCAGTTGGGCAATAATGCTTTGCTTGGTATG
>JANYFV010000324.1 GCA_025359635.1 Undibacterium sp.
ATCCATCAAAATAATTTGCATATTATTCTCCTATTACGCTGTATGCAGATCAGTGTACGGCAGCAACGCTAAATAACGTGCGCGCTTGATCGCGGTATCAACTTGACGTTGGTACAGCGCTACAGTGCCAGTCAAACGTGCCGGCATGATTTTGCCGTTTTCTTGTACGAAGTCTTTTAAAGTGTCAACGTCTTTGTAATCAACTGCTGCAACATGTCCTGCTGAAAAACGGCAGAATTTCTTGCGCTTGAACAAAGGGTTTTGTTGCTGACGCTTTTGCTTCAGTTTGCTTTTATCAAATTTTTTACCGAATGCCATTTTAGGCTCCTAATCTAGTAAAGGTGTCTCGTCTTCATTGATCTGAAAATCAGTAACATGAAAAACAAGACTTTTGCTGTTGCGGTTCTTACGCGCTATAAAACCTGTGAAAACCAACACAGTTCCCAATTCAATCTCCAGGAATCTTTTTGAAATATCGCCTGCAGCAATTGCAGAAATTTCAAATTCAACCTGGCGCTGGGATCCTGCCTGTACCTGCTGTGAGTTGTGCATCAATACCGCAGTTGCTATCGGAATTCCTGCTGGCGTATAACGCAGCGCCGACTTTTCTGTAATGCTGGCAACAACTTTAAGCTGGTTTTTAAGCTGACTCACAGATAATTGCGCGTCCTCATCAAAATATTAAGCTGCAGGTGCTTCGACGCGCTGCGTCTTAGCTGCATCTTCTTTCTGAACAGACTTCATCATTGGAGATGGAGTTGTTTCAGCTTTTTTCAGCTTAACTGTGAGGTGGCGCAGTACGGCATCATTGAATTTAAATGCTGTTTCCAACTCAAGCAAAGTTTCAGCATCGCACTCAATGTTCATACAAACATAGTGTGCTTTTGCCAATTTTTGAATCATGTAAGCCAGTTGACGACGGCCCCAATCTTCAACGCGGTGAACCTGACCACCACGTGTTGTAACGCTAGCTTTGTAGCGCTCGATCATGGCGGGAACTTGCTCGCTCTGATCTGGGTGTACGATAAATACGATTTCATAATGACGCATATATTCTCCTTAGGGACAATAAAAAGATAAGCCCACCTTGGCGTCAAGACAAGTGTGGGAAGAGGAAAGCCGATAATAGTAACCCATTTCCAAGTCTTATTCAATCATTTCAATGGCTTTTCTGCCATTTTTGATGATTTCATAGCAGCATTTTTCAGATGAAAGCAAATAAGTACAGTATTTCAACTATTCTTCTTGCATAAGTCTCTTCACTGTATAAAAATACAGTCTGTCTATACATACAGCGAATTGAGAGTGCAAAATGCTGAAACTTACCGCCCGCCAAGAACAAATTCTAAATTTGATCAAGGACGCTATTCAAAATACTGGCTTCCCTCCGACCAGAGCTGAAATCGCGGCGGAACTTGGATTTCGCTCAACCAATGCGGCCGAAGAACATTTACAAGCGCTTGCACGGAAAGGCGTGATCGAAATCGCAGCAGGAACCTCTCGTGGAATTCGCTTACTTGAATCTGCATTATCTAGTCATATTCCCGGGATACAAATGGCACTCCCCCATCCTGCACTGATGCAATTAAATTTGCCGCTGGTTGGCCGAGTGGCAGCAGGCTCGCCTATTTTGGCAACTGAACATGTTGAAGCGACCTATACTGTTGACCCAAGCTTTTTTTCTGCCAAGCCAGATTTTTTATTAAAAGTACGCGGCATGTCGATGCGCGATGCGGGCATTCTTGATGGTGATCTACTCGCCGTAAAAAAATCAGATTCAGCACGTAACGGTCAAATTGTCATTGCCAGGATCGGTGATGATGTCACGGTTAAGCGCTATAAAAAAACTTCCGCTGGCATCGAATTACATCCGGAGAACCCAGATTTTTCTGTGATAAAAATTTGTGACACCGTGGAGGATTTTGCACTCGAAGGGCTAGCTGTTGGTTTAATGCGAAACTGGGCTTAGTGTCCGCTTAGTGTCCGATACAAAATAAAAACGCCCGATTTTATAATCGGGCGTTTTTATTTTAAGCGAATTACATTAGTGTTTAATTACCGTTAAATCAACTGGAACATCAGTTTTCGCTGTTGCCGCAACTGAAACTTCTTCATCGGGTAGCGCAACTGGCTGTCGTTCTAAGGCAATTTCCAGCACTTTATCAATCCATCGAACCGGAATAATTTCCAATTTATTTTTCACATTATCAGGAATATCAGTTAAATCCTTGGCATTCTCTTCAGGAATTAACACAGTCTTGATACCACCACGGTGTGCTGCCAACAATTTCTCTTTCAATCCACCAATTGGCAATACCTCCCCCCTCAAAGTAATTTCACCTGTCATTGCAACATCGGCTCTAACTGGAATTCCGGTAAAAATAGAAACCAGAGCTGTCGTCATAGCGATACCGGCAGATGGCCCATCTTTAGGTGTAGCTCCTTCAGGTACATGGATGTGGATATCACTTTTTTCAAACACGTCAGATTTAATACCTAAACGTTTTGCGCGACTGCGAACCACCGTACGTGCTGCTTCAATCGACTCTTTCATTACGTCGCCTAAAGTACCGGTACGTATCACTCCACCTTTACCCGGCATCGCCACTGCTTCTATCGTTAACAGATCGCCACCCACTTCAGTCCACGCCAATCCAACCACTTGTCCAATCTGATTATTTTTTACTGCCACACCAAAATCATAACGTCGCACACCCAAATATTTATCCAAATTTTTCGAGTTAATAGTGGCCTTCTTCTCGGTCTTTTTCAACAACAGCATCTTCACTACCTTGCGGCAAATTTTTGATATTTCACGCTCTAATGAACGTACACCTGCCTCACGCGTGTAGTAACGGATGATGTCGCGAATCGCGGTTTCCGCAATCGAGATTTCATCTTCTTTCAAACCATTATTCTTAATTTGTTTTGGCAACAAATATCGTTGGGCAATGCTGGTTTTTTCATCCTCGGTGTAACCGGACAGACGAATCACTTCCATCCTGTCTAGCAAAGCAGCAGGAATATTATAGGAGTTTGAAGTCGCCACAAACATCACATCAGATAAATCGAAATCCACTTCTATGTAATGATCTGAGAACGTATGATTTTGTTCAGGATCTAAAACTTCAAGCAAAGCCGATGATGGATCACCACGAAAATCAGCGCCCATCTTATCTACTTCATCAAGCAAAAATAGCGGATTTCGTACGCCAACCTTAGCCAGATTCTGCAATATTTTTCCTGGCATAGAACCAATGTAGGTACGGCGATGACCACGTATTTCAGCCTCATCACGCACACCACCAAGCGCCATACGCACAAATTTACGATTTGTCGCGCGCGCTATCGACTGACCAAGAGAAGTCTTACCAACGCCAGGGGGGCCAACAAAACATAATATCGGTGCTTTTAGTTTATCAACGCGCTGTTGCACGGCAAGATATTCCAAAATACGTTCTTTCACCTTATCAAGACCAAAATGATCGTCTTCAAGAACTTTCTCGGCATGCGTAAGGTCGTTGTTAACTTTGGATTTTTTCTTCCAAGGTAAATTAACAACCGTATCAATGTAATTTCGCACGACAGTAGCTTCAGCGGACATTGGCGACATCATTTTGAGTTTTTTCAACTCATTCATTGCTTTGTCACGGGCTTCCTTAGGCATTTTAGCCGCAACGATTTTCTTTTCGAGCTCATCTATGTCTGCGCCCTCTTCGCCTTCGCCTAGCTCTTTCTGGATAGCTTTAACCTGTTCGTTGAGGTAATACTCGCGCTGAGATTTCTCCATTTGGCGTTTGACACGACCGCGAATACGTTTTTCAACTTGCAGAATGTCCAATTCGCCTTCCAGCTGCCCCAGCAAATGCTCAAGCCGTTTTGCCACGCTGAAAATTTCCAATATGACTTGCTTCTGCTCCAACTTCAAAGGTAGGTGTGCGGCAATCGTATCGCCTAGACGTCCGGCATCATCAATTCCCGACAAGGAGGCGAGAATTTCAGGCGGAATCTTCTTATTTAATTTTACGTACTGATCAAATTGTTGGACGATCGCACGGCGCATTGCCTCGACTTCAGAATCGTCGCCTTCATCCATCGCAACTGGTGTCAAATCAGCGGTAAAGTGAGATTCAGTTTCGGTAATTTTATGTATACGCGCGCGCTGCGCGCCCTCGACCAGTACCTTGACAGTACCGTCGGGTAATTTCAGCATTTGCAAAATATTTGCAATACAACCTATTTCATAAATATCATCGGGAGAAGGCTCATCCTTAGCAGCTGCTTTTTGCGCTGCCAACATGATGCTCTTACCCTGCTCCATCGCTGCCTCTAAAGCCTTAATAGATTTTGGGCGACCGACAAAAAGTGGGATCACCATATGTGGAAACACTACGACATCACGTAGTGGCAACAATGGTAATTCGGTTCGTTCTGTAATTATGGGAGTTGTCATAGCGCACCTTTTTCAAAATTTCTAGTGGGTAGATTGGCGCACAAGGCTGAAACACAAGCCCGTCATCCGAAAAACAATAAAAAAAAGCCACGCAGAGTTAAGTCTGGGTAGCTTTCCGATTGAAGCTAAGATTTTATTGTTTGATTAAATTGTACTGCTAATTCAATCAAGATGTGTGTGAAATAATTTTCGCAAACTAGATCAACACCAAATCAAGATTTAGCGCCTGAAACTTTAGGTTGCTCATTATAAATTAACAATGGTTTAGCCCCATTTGCTATAGTATTTTCATCTATCACAACTTTGGATACATTTTGCTCGCTAGGAAGGTCATACATAATATCGAGCAAGGCATGTTCAAGAATAGAACGTAATCCACGAGCACCAGTCTTACGGGCAACTGCTTTTTTTGCAATAGCATGCAAGGCAGCTGGTCTAATCTCAAGTTCAGTTCCTTCCATTTCAAGAAGTTTCGAGTATTGTTTAATTAACGCATTTTTTGGTTCTACCAAAATTTGGATCAACGCATCCTCATCTAATTCATTGAGTGTCGCAATCACTGGCAAACGACCAACCAATTCTGGAATCAACCCGAATTTAATCAGATCTTGCGGCTCGGCATCTTGCATGATCTGGCTGGCACTACGTTCTGTTTGACTCTTTACGCTGGCAGAAAAGCCAATACTACTTTTCTCAGATCGTTCAGAAATAATTTTGGACAGGCCATCAAATGCGCCGCCACAAATGAACATAATATTCGTCGTATCAATCTGAATAAAATCTTGATTTGGATGCTTGCGCCCACCTTGTGGCGGAACAGATGCCATGGTGCCTTCAATCAATTTGAGAAGTGCTTGCTGCACCCCCTCACCAGATACATCACGAGTAATTGATGGGTTATCAGACTTACGAGAAATCTTGTCAATCTCATCAATATAGACTATCCCTTTTTGAGCGCGTTCAACTTCGTAATTACAATTTTGTAGTAACTTTTGAATGATGTTTTCAACGTCCTCGCCCACATAACCAGCTTCCGTTAATGTCGTCGCATCCGCTATAACAAACGGTACATTGAGCATGCGTGCCAAAGTCTGCGCCAGCAACGTCTTACCTGAGCCTGTCGGGCCAACTAATAAAATATTGCTCTTTGAAAGTTCGACGTCGTCTTTTTTACCAAGATGTTTCAGGCGTTTGTAATGATTGTAGACAGCAACAGCCAAAATTCTTTTCGCGGTCTGCTGACCAATAACATATTGATCTAATAAACCAGTAATTTCAGCCGGCGTAGGAAGTTCAGTTTTCGCACTGGAAATCGTATCAAGGTTACTAATTTCATCACGAATAATATCATTGCACAAATCAATGCACTCATCACAAATGAATACAGATGGACCAGCAATCAGCTTTTTAACCTCATGTTGGCTCTTGCCACAAAATGAGCAATAAAGCAGTTTTTCGCCAGTGGAGGATTTTTTATCGGACATAGTGCAAAATTAATTTAAACAACATTAAGGATAATATTGCCTGAAAATCAAAATTTTTCACTTTGACAAACAAGCTTTAACTGGAACCACAGAGTAATTATAGAGCACAATAAAAAAAACGCCCGCGGCTTACAGATGCGGGCGTTTCTTATTTTCAACAAATCAGGAACGATGCGTCAAAACCTTATCGATTAGCCCATATTCTGCCGCGATGTCGGCAGACATGAAATTATCGCGTTCGGTATCTTTGGCAATTTGTTCTATCGTTTGGCCAGTTTTTTCAGCCAATATGCCATTCAAACGTTCGCGCAGATATAAAATCTCACGTGCTTGAATTTCAATATCAGTTGCTTGCCCTTGAGCGCCACCTGATGGCTGATGAATCATAATGCGGGAATTAGGTAGCGAGAAACGTTTGCCTTTCGCGCCAGCAGCCAACAAAAAGGCACCCATCGAAGCTGCCATACCCGTGCAGAGAGTCGACACTTCAGGCTTAATGAATTGCATCGTATCGTAAATCGCCATCCCTGCAGAAACTGACCCACCTGGTGAATTTATGTAAAGTGAAATATCTTTGTCTGGATTTTCGCTTTCCAGAAATAACATTTGCGCAACAATAACATTTGCAGCCTGATCATTGACTGGACCAACCAAGAAAATCACACGCTCTTTCAGCAATCGAGAATAAATATCGTAAGCGCGTTCGCCACGACCACTTTGCTCGATAACCATAGGAACCATGCCTAGCATGTTTGTGTCCAACGCAGAATTACGAACGATACCTGTCATGTATTTTCCCAATGATTACGCTTGGTTACTGCCCATCAATTCATCGAATGGCAGAATTTTTTCTGTTACTTTCGACTTACCCAACACATAAGTAACGACGTTTTCTTCCAATACAAGTGCTTCAACTTCAGCCAAACGATTACGATCACTGAAATAATACTTAACTACTTGTTGTGGATCTTCGTAACTTTGCGCGAAATCTTCAACTTGCGCTTTTATTTGCTCGATAGTTGCTTGCAATTGATTCGCTTTAACCAACTCAGCCAGAATCAAACCAAGACGTACGCGGCGTTCCGCCTGCGCATTGAACATCTCAATCGGGAATGGAACATCTTTAACATTCATTCCACGTTGCGCCATGTCCTGACGAGTCATTTCAGCTAAACGTTCAGCATCCTGAGCAACCAACGCCTGAGGAACCTCGAATTCAACCGCTTTGACCAAGGCATCCATCACGCTGTCTTTGGTTTTCGCTTTGACGCGACCTTTGACTTCACGCTCCAAGTTATCCTTGATATCGTTACGCATCTTAACCAGGTCACCATCTTCAACGCCTAACATCTTGGCGAATTCAGCATCAACTTCTGGCAGGTGCGCCCACTCAAGATTTTTCAATACTATCGTGAACTCTGCAGTTTTTCCGGCCACTTCTTTGCCATGATAATCTTCAGGAAAAGACAATGGGAAAGTTTTACTATCACCAAGCTTCATGCCTAGTGTTGCGGCCTCAAACTCAGGCAACATACGGCCTTCACCCAACACGTAGGTAAAATCGTCTGCTTTACCACCAGCAAATTCAACACCGTCAACCTTACCAACGAAATCCAAAGTGGCGCGATCGTTATTTTGTGCTGTCTGATCAGCACCACCATCACCATGCGCGCTTTGTTCGCCTTTAACGTGATAATGCACACGTTGCTTACGTAAAATATCGATAGTTTTATCAATTTCAGCATCGGTAACATCTGTCTTAACTTGCTCTACTTCTGCGGAAGACAAATCACCAACTACGAATTCTGGATAGACTTCAAAAGTCGCGTTAAAAGCCAAGTTACCTTCGGCAACATCGCTACCAGATTTTGGCTCGATTTTTGGATAACCAGCTACACGCAATTGATTGTCATTCGCTGCGTTACTAAATGCTTGACCGACTTTGTCGTTCAGCACTTCGTTTTCGACTTGATAACCGTATTGCGCAGCAACCATCTTCATCGGCACTTTTCCCGGACGGAAACCAGGTGCTTTTGCCGTGCGAGCACGCACTTTCAAACGCTTCTCAACTTCAGATTGCATTTCTGCTATCGGAAAGGAGATAGTGATACGACGCGCTAATTTATCTAAAGTTTCGACTGCAGTTGCCATGAAAATCGTCCAAATATAAAAAAAATTCTGTGGTGCGAGAAGGGGGACTCGAACCCCCACACCATTACTGGCGCCAGGACCTAAACCTGGTGCGTCTACCAATTCCGCCATCCTCGCAGGATGAAAATACTTACACATCAAACCAGCACAAAAGCAAAAGGCGACCCGATAATCAAGTGTCGCCCATTACTAGAATATGTGGCATTTCAACTTCAGTCGCATATTCTACTGGATTTTAACGCCTTTAGTGTCGTTTTTTTCGTATTGCTTTACCAATAAGCTTCATAGATAAGAACTTCATTCAAAATACCATGTTTCAAACTGGCTTCCTCACCCTGAACCAGGCTGCATATAGGGCAGGAAGAAAAAGCAAAGTCAAGGCTGTCGCAACAATCAATCCGCCCATAATCGCGACTGCCATTGGCCCCCAAAATACTGAGCGCGATAATGGGATCATCGCTAAAACCGCTGCGGCGGCAGTCAATATGATAGGCCTAAAGCGTCTGACCGCGGATTCAACAATAGCGTCCCATGCAGGTACGCCAGCTTCTCTGTCTTGCTCGATTTGATCAATTAAAATCACAGAATTCCGAATAATCATACCGAATAAGGCAATTACGCCAAGTTGCGCAACAAAGCCGAATGGTCTTTGCAACAATAACAACGCCATTGCAGCGCCAGCGACACCCAATGGCCCTGTTAAGAAAACCAAAAGAGCGCGTGAAAAACTATGCAACTGCAACATCAATAAAGTAAAAATAATAAAAATAACCAAAGGTACGTTGGCCGCAATTGAAGCTTGCGCCTTACCGCTGTCTGCAGCAGCACCCGCCAATTCAATTTTATAACCTGGCAAAAGACTAGCTCGTATCAAATCAAGTTTAGGGGAAATTTGTGACGAGACCGTTGGCCCCTGAATTCCATCGGCTACATCCGATTGCACGGTCACGGCCCATTCACGCCCTTCTCTCCAGACAACCCCTGGCTCCCACACCATAGAAATATGCGCCAATTGAGAAAGAGGAACGGATTTACCGCTTGCCGTCGGAATATTTGCGTTACTCAAGGCGTTGATAGTTGAACGTTCATCGACAGGTTGACGAACGACAATATCGATTAATTTATTGGCATCTCTAAATTGACCAACGGTGGTTCCGGTTAATATCGTATTGGCAGCGCGCATGACATTTTGCGAGGTCACACCTAGCGCGCGTAATTTATCCTGATCCATATCAATACGGACAACTTTTACGGACTCGTTCCAATTGTCATTTACGCCAACTGTGTTTGGGTTAACACGCATCACTTCTTTTACCCGATCGGCAATTTCACGCACTTTACTAACTTCTTGACCGGTAACGCGAAATTGCACTGGATAAGGTACCGGCGGTCCATTTGGTAACAATTTAACTCGTCCACGGACTTCAGGAAAATCAGTCTTAAATGCCTGTATTATTTTTAAACGCAGCGCGGCGCGGGCTTTTAAATTTTTGGGTAACACCACGATTTGTGCAACGTTGGTTTGAGGGAAAATTTGATCCAATGGCAAATAGAAGCGCGGACTTCCTGTGCCAACATAACTGGTCACACTTTCTACGTCTTCCTGTTTCTGCATAAACACTTCAAATTTTTTCGCCTGCGCCTCAGTCGCAGCGAACGCTGATCCTTCCGGCAACCATAATTCAACCATCAGTTCTGGTCGACTAGAATCAGGGAAAAATTGCTGTTCAATAAATTTAAACCCAAACACGCCAAGGCCAAATACCAGCAAGGTAATGAGAATAGTCGTTTTGCGCCATTCGACGCACCAATTTACCATCGCACGGAACCGATTATAAAACGGTGTATTAAATAATTCGTGGTGACCATCTGCCAAAGATGATGGCTTCACTTTCAACAATAGATATCCCAAATACGGAGTAAATAGCACTGCTACCAACCAGGAAATAATTAATGCCAGTGAGTTCACCGAAAACATCGAAAACGTATACTCGCCGGCAGCCGACTGCGCTAGGCCAATTGGCAAAAATCCAGCAGCGGTAATCAAGGTACCGGTCAGCATAGGCATTGCAGTGGAAGTATAGGCAAAAGTCGCGGCATCAAAACGCGAAAAACCTTCTTCCATTTTGCGCACCATCATTTCGACAGCGATGATGGCATCGTCGACGAGAAGTCCCAAAGCAATGATCAAAGCACCGAGCGAGATTTTATGCAAATCAATATCCAACATCCGCATGAACAAAAAAGTCACCGCCAAAACTAAAGGTATGGTCAATCCAACCACTAAGCCTGGTCTGAAATCGAGACGAAATGGTTTAGTATGCAAGCCTAGCGCCAAGAAGCTAACTGCCAATACAATCACGACCGCTTCAATAAGTGTATTCACAAATTCACCGACCGAAGATTTAACCATCTTGGGTTGATCTGAAACCCGTTCTATTTGTATCCCGATTGGCAATTTGCTTTTTAGAGAGCTCATTTCAACTTCAAGATGTTTGCCAAGCTCAATAATATTTCCGCCCTTCTCCATCGAAATACCCAGGCCAATCACTTCCTTGCCGTTAAAGCGCATTTTGTCTTGTGGCGGATTTTTATATTCTCGCTTAATCGTCGCAAAATCTCCCAAACGGAATGCCGTTCCATTAGCACGCAATTGTAAATTTTCCAGATCTTTTACACTCATTAATGCGCCGGATATACGCACTTGCAAGTTATCAGTAGATGTTGTCAAAATACCCGTTGCTTCAATCGTATTTTGTGAATTAATTTGACCTACGATGACATCAAACGGAACACCAAGCTGAGAAAATTTTTTTTGTGAAAATTCAATATTTATTTTCTCATCCTGCACACCAAATAATTCAACTTTTGAGACGGTAGGAATGAGTAAAAATTGTTGCCGCACAAAGTCGGCATATTCTTTCACTTGTTCATAGGTGAAGCCATCGCCAGAGAGTGCGAATATAGACCCATAAGTATCACCAAATTCATCATTGAAAAATGGCCCGACCACACCAGCCGGCAAGGTGCCCTTTACATCGCCAATTTTCTTACGCGCCTGATACCAGGATTGTGCGGTATCTTTAGGCGGTGTGGATTCGCGCAATTGAAGAATAATCAGAGTTTCACCCGGTTTGGAGTAACTGCGAATTTTGTCAATATAAGGTACTTCTTGCAACTTTTTTTCAAGTTTGTCTGTGACCTGATCGGCCATCTGCAATGCAGTTGCGCCAGGCCAGACGGCTCGCACAACCATGGCTCTAAAAGTAAATGGTGGATCTTCATCCTGACCAAGTCGCGCATAACTAAAAATTCCACCCAACAATAGCGCAACGATCAGATAACGCGTGAGAGGAATATGCTCTAAGGCCCAACGTGAAAGATTAAAACCACGGGAGGAATCGCTCATTTCGCAACTCCAGCTTCATCATTCTTTTTTGCGACAGAATTTTGCTCATGATCTGTGACAGGATCAACGCCCAATATCGTCACCTTTTGTCCGGGCTTGAGTAAATTCACCCCTGCTGTTACAACTGTCTGGCCCACGGCAACACCACCGGCCAATAACACATCTTGACCAGAAGTGCCCGCCAATTGCACAGGAAGCATTTTGACAGCACCACTCTCAACTATCCAGACGAAAGTCGCATTTTTTTCCTGAAATAAAGCAGTCATAGGCAACTTAATCATCGCAGTCGGATTTTTTGCGACAAAGGAAACCGCTGCAGTCATGCCAAGCTTAATATTCTTGGTAGTCGATGGAAGCGCCAGTTTAGCTGTATAGGTGCGGGTCACTGGATCTGCAATTGGCGATAGTTCACGTAGCGTAGCAACAATCTCTTCAGCGGGATTCACCCACAAACGGACGCGAATATCTTTAATCGCACGGATAGTATTTACCTTATCTTCAGGGATACCAATAACCACATCCATTTCCCCGCCTTGTGCCACGCGCATGACAGGCGCCCCAGCTGCTACAACCTGCCCCGCTTCCACATCAATCCCTGTCACGACGCCATCCACATCTGAAGTCAAGTTGGTATACGCCGCTTGATTTGATTGATTTTTAAAAGCCGCCATTGCTTGTTCATAACTAGATTGCGCGGCTTTATATGTCGTTTCTTTCGACTCCAGAACTGCGGACGCGACAAAATTTTTCTCGCGCAACTCTTGGTATCGCTTAAATTCAGCTTTTGCTAAATCACGGTTACTTTCCGCTGCACTCAAACCGGCTTTTGCCTGGGTCTGGGCTAAGGCCAAATCTTGCGGATCAAGTTGCATCAGCACTTGACCACGTTTAACTGGTGCACCAACATCCACGTGGCGGGCGATAATTTTCCCGCTGACACGAAAACCCAATTTAGACTCTATACGAGGACGAACTTCCCCTGAAAATTCCGCAGAAATATCGGTATTATCAGCAACAACTTTAATCGCTCGAACCGGACGGATATCTTCAGATTTATCTACAGGTTTTGAGCAAGCAGTAAATAAGCTCAGGCCAAGTGCCGCAATTATCAGGGTGGTAGCGCGCGCTTTTCGACGCTCATCTGATCGAAGCAAAATTGGCGAAAAATTGCGCTTTGGTGATGTGAGCATGAGAGTTTTCCTTTACTATTCTTGCACTAGATGAAGACGTGACATTGGCACGCGTAAATATTCAGTTGGTCGCTGAGTATTTTCATTAAACTAAACCGAATCGCTAATTAAATTGATATTTTTACGAGCTAATTATTCCAATTGCACTAAAAGTTAAATTAATGACTCTCGGGTTATTAATTATAATGCAGCTCTATTTATTTGCCAATGACTTTCGAGTCATTTATTTTCAACACTCAAAACATGTCAGTTAATCACTACGAAAATTTCCCTGTTGCATCAATTCTTCTACCGGCACGATTGAAGCCCGCTGTATTTGCCGTCTATACATTTGCTCGAACAGCAGACGATATAGCTGATGAGGGAGATGCAACACCTGAACAACGCTACGCGGCTTTAGATCAATACGATACCGAATTAATTAATATTCAAACAAATATTGATAGTCAAATCAAACTATTTCAAACCCTCGGAATTATCATCAGCAAGCATCAGCTCCCAATTTCAGCATTTCATGATTTAATTTCCGCATTTAAGCAAGACATAGTCACAAAACGATATCAAACATATGACGAATTGCTCGATTATTGCAGACGATCTGCCAATCCAGTCGGCTCAATTATGTTACACCTTTACCAAGCTGCAACAATACAAAACCTGAAAGACTCTGATGCGATATGCTCGGCTCTACAGTTAACTAATTTTTGGCAGGACATAGCCATTGATTGGCAAAAACAACGGATCTACGCACCACTAGAAGATTTACAGCGTTTTAAGATCAATGAAAAGCAAATTGACTGCGGAATCGTCGATACCAACTGGCAAGAAATGATGCAATTTCAAATTCAAAGAACGCGTGCCTTGATGATCAGCGGTAGTCCACTTTGCAAACGCTTACCTGGCAGAATTGGTTGGGAACTAAGATTAGTAGTGCAAGGTGGCTTACGTATCCTTGAACGACTTGAGAAAGTAAATGGCGATATTTTTCAATGCCGCCCTAAACTGAAGAAGTTGGATTGGCTATTTGTGTTTTGGCGCGCTATTTGGATGTGAATATTCTATTGAAATTTAAAATTTTTATTGTATAAACGAACCTAATCGACTTACCATTCACGATGCATTCAAACCGTCACAAATAAAATTTAATATGAGAACTTGCTTCAAACACTTTGTAATTTTATTTGGCATGTTAACTCTCAATGCTTGCACAGTCTTGGCTGTAGCTGATGCAGTAGTTTCTACCACGGTAAAAGTTGGCAGTGCTGTCGTTGGTACCGCAATTGATGTTACGAAAGCTGGGGTTCATGCAGTGACCAATAGTGACAGTGACGACGCCAAAAAGAATGAAAAAAAATAGTACTCAGCAATTTTAGTTTTTCAACAATTCAATATAGCAAGCCCCGCTCAACATGCCCACCGAACAGCAAATCGCCACGCATCGCAAAGCGCAAACTGCGGCAAAGGCTGTACTCGACAGCTTACCGGGCTCAATTACAGCAAATGATTCTGAGCAAAGCATTGCGCGCAAAGCGCACGATATGTTGAGCGCACTCGGCTACCCCGAAACCTGGTATTACCACTGCCCGGCCCTAGTCTTGTTAGGATCGCGAAGTTGCCTGTCAATTTCAGGTAAAGACTACCAACCTGGCAATGAAAAAGTAGGAAAATCAAATTTAATTACGATTGATCTTAGCCCTATAAACGATGATTACTGGGGTGACTGCGCGCGATCCTTTCCGTTTGAAAATGGCAAAGTCACGGCCAAGCCGACTTTATTAGAATTTAAGAATGGCATCCATTTTATTGAACAGCTTCAACAAAAAATGCTGCGCATCGCACATTCAGAAATGAGCTTTGGCCAATTATTTGACTGGGCAAATGTTCGCATCCGTGAGAGTGGTTTTGTCAATCTTGACTATAGAAATAACGTGGGCCACAGTATCGCCATTTCACGCGAGGACAGGCAGTTTATACAGACAAACAATGCCATTAAACTAGGCGATGCGCCATTTTTTAGTTTCGAGCCGTTTGTACGTTTAAAAGGTGGAAGTTGGGGCTTCAAACATGAAGATATATTTTTCTTCAATCAAGCTGGGGTACTTGAAAAGCTGTGATCGCGCAATGATCAAACTACGGTAACAGTGGCGGCCTCAACTATCCACGTCAAGAGAGAGATCGCACAACTTCAGACCATATCTTGACGTGGAATCAGCAACAATCAATCAAGTACAATTGACAGTGACATCAATCGGGACTATCGGCGACACTAGAACCGCATTCCCCTTGTCATTCACTACCACACAAGTTTGACCAACAGGCTGTGTTTTAACGGCGACCGCATACGGATTGCCATTCAATAAATTTTTATTAAACGGCGATGCATTTGAGGTGGTTTTCGTTACACCACTGCTGTCAGTCGTAGTAGTTGGCGCAGCGGTGTTAGCCACTAGTGTCAGAAGATCACTGTCATTGGCATTATTGCTAAGAGTGATGAAAAGTCCAGTTTTAAGGCCGGCAAGAGTTACCCTAACCGGTACGCCTGGAACGCAATACACGGCAACATTTTTTGCGTTGGCCAAATTGGTATTGTCAGCAGTTCCCTTGCCGTTCACCACTGAACATACTTGTGCGACGGGCTGAGAGGTGACAGTTACATCATAAGCTTGCCCACTTACCACGTAGTAAGGCAGGATAAAGCTATTGTCAACTGCGGTCACAGGTGGCACTTGTGCAGCTGGATCCAATTGAGTTCTGGAAAATTCGACAATCGCGTTATTTGTTCTGCTTAGACCTATCGTCGTTCCGATCACCAAATTATTCAAAACACCGCTAACAGGTACATTCGGAACACAGGTAACTACGATATTGGTCACTGGCGTCTCGCCAGTCATCTTACCTTCGCCGTTCACAACAGTACAATTTACCGGATTTGGTTGGGCTGTTACACGAATGTTGTAAGATCCATTGCTTGCCACTTTGAATGAAAATGGACCATCTGCAATCAGTTTAGATGTAAAATTTGCTTCGTTACCCATATAAAGAGTACTGAGGCCATCCGTGGTCAAACCTTTGACGTTTCCACCTACGGTGGTGTAGACAAAACCACCGCAAGCAACCAAGGCCAAAGTCAGAATGGTTCCGACGATGGTTTTGTCTACACCACCGTAGGTGGAAACGTCAGTGGTTTAACCACGGATGGCCTCAGTACTCTTTATATGGGTAACGAAGCAAATTTCACATCT